>NZ_JAQFCE010000029.1:0-40010 GCF_027690675.1 Bariatricus sp. TF06-38A | reverse complement strand
TATTTTTTGAAAAGTTATTTTTTGTTGTCAAAAAAAATAACTTTCATGTCAAAATCTCTTTTTATCATTATCTTGATAATAAAAAGTGTTTTATACAGTCTCAGACAGTATAAAACACTTTTTATATTTCCCTTCAATGACAAATCCAGATGTAAGTAATATCTCTCCATAAATCACTTTACTTACTTTAAATTTCTAACTTTTCCTTAAATGGTGTACGATATAAATCTTGTTCTGTCAATCCATTTTGATATGCATATTTTACCCATTTTGCTTTTCCGTTATTTACATTTAGTAAACTTGTCGAATAAGGAATAACATACATATCTGATTTTTTACGCTCAGAAGGATTTTTAATATCTCTTTCTAAGCACTTTATCCCTTCATATATATCAGATAAAAGAAACTCTAAACTTTTCACCTTTTTTATTGAGTTTATTACATTACCATTACCAATTACAATTGCAAATTTCCAGTCCAATCCTGCCTTTACACAAAAATGTTTCATAACCTCTATTGCTTCCTGGCATATCCGAGGTTCAGGAAATGCACAATTTATTATTGCATATAGACTCCTTTTGTTTACACAAGCTCTGCTTTTATAATGTTTGCAATACTCTTCTAAAAACTGCATCAAAAGCCCTGGAACACAATAAACATATAATGGAAACGCAACGACTATTATGTCTGACTGATTTAAAGGTTCAAATAAAGATGATTGCATTTCTTTCCCTTTGCTAATATCTATATAACATTGCGGATATGGCAAAAGATTTTTCTGAAGTAGTTGAAGAAGAAAACAAGAATTTGAATTAATGCCTTTCGGACTTCCGTTAATAAAACAAATTTTTTTAATCATACTCCTCCAAAATATTTATTATTTTATTTTCTATATCTACATTTCTTTCTTTAGAACCACATATAAATACTTTGTTAAAGCCTTTATTATATTTTCCATCAGTTAAAGAAGTAAAAGTATCCTTTTCTTCATTACTTAACATTTCACCATGCCCTATAAGTATTTGTAATGGTTGTTCATCATATCGTTCTGGATGAATCGTAACTTTGCCTTTTTTAGTATAAAAAGGTAAAACATTAGGTATATAACGATCCATTACATTTTTTATTGTAGCACTATATTGTCCAAAAGAAATAGCTGATATAAATATTGCTATATCCGAATTAACTAATGAATAATTAATTTGATTAAGCAAATCATCCTTTACACATTTTCCCGGTGTCTTAATCCAACACCCTATACAACCTGAACAACTTTTTACATTATATTTAGTAACATCAAAGACTTTTATCATATATTTAGAGAGTCTACAATATTCTAACAAAAAATCTTTAAGTTTTTTACTATTTTCTGTTTCATTGTCTTTGTCATAAATCAATATAATTTTCATTATTTTAATCTATCACCTCTATTTTCAAATCTTGCAATTCTTCATTTAGATATATTTTGAAATAACTAACGATGCATTTACACCCCCTAATCCAAATGAATTTGATAAAACATTATTAATTTCTTTATATTTAACGATATTAGGCGTATAAGATAAATCACATTCTGGATCTTTGGTTCTATAATTAATCGTGGGAGGTACGAAACCTTTTTGAATGGAAATAATTGATACAAGCATTTCCATTGCCCCACCTGCTGTTAATAGATGTCCATGCATAGATTTTGTAGAGCTTATATCCAATGTGTTAGCATATTCTTTAAAAACTTTTTTAATTGCCATAGTTTCATATTTGTCATTTTTCTTTGTACCGGTACCATGCGCATTGACATAATCAATCTTATCAATAGATAATTTAGCATCTTCAATTGCTCTTATCATTGCCAATTGCATTCCTAGTCCTTCTTCGTGTGGATCAGTTAACGAAAATCCATCCATTGAAGCACCATATCCTTTGACTTCTGCAAATATTTTCGCGTTTCTTTTTTTAGCATCACTTTCTCTTTCCATCATAAAAAGAATACAACCTTCGCCTATCGTAAACCCAGCCCTATGTTTATCGAATGGTGCGCAATTACTTTTCACATTTTCTTTAGTTAATTCTAAGGCATTTAATCTGCAAAGTCTCGCTATTGCTATAGGATCCAAACATAATGATATTCCACCACAAATTACCATATCCGCTCTTTTATTTTTCAAAAGATGATAGGAATCTCCAATAGCTTGGCTTGATGCTGCACATGTTCCAAAATTGCAAGCACATATTCCATTAATATTAAAATCTTTTGCTGCATAATACGTCAATAATGAAGGATTTATATTCATTAACGTATTCATATGTAAATTTTCATTTGTATAATTCATATGTAATTCGTTACTCTTAAGTTTCCAATACTGCTCGCCGAGATACACAACATCATCTGGAGCGGCAATATTGGGGTTCGTTCCAATACAACATGCTATTCTATCAGAAGAATATATATTTTTATATTGCAAAAATAATTTTTTTAAACAATAATAAAATAATTTAAACTGCAAATTCCCTTCATATGGATATTTCACTTTACACAGATCTACTATATCAATAGTTCCACCATGTCGCACAGGAAATTCACCTAAATTATATCTATCAATATAACCTATTCCCGATTTTCCTTTTTTTAGATTGTCTACAATAGTGTCTATATCATTTCCAAGCGGAGTAATCGCACTTATACCTGTTATAACAATTTTATCTAACATCTTATGCCTTCTTTCCAATAATAATGGATCCATAATTTCCACCTATTCCTGCAGTATTAATCAAACATTTGTCAATATATTTTCTGTCCTCGGAAAAATATTGCCTATAATCCATTTTAGCATTTCTTAATTTGGGGAAACTATTTTGATTAATTGATTTAATGGCTAGTATACAATCTATCATACCTGCTGCACAACCAAGAAAGCCTATATTAGCTTTCGTAGACGTTACAGCAATAGGATTTTCATTCCATATTTCTTCAATTGCTTCAATTTCTGCATTATCCCAATCAGCATATGATGGCGCATTTGCATATAATAAACTTATATCTTCTTTTTTCATTGAGCATATTTCCAAAGTATCTTCCATATGTTTTCTGAATCCACATTTAGATAATTTAAAAAAATCTTCTTCGGGAAAAGTATGCATTGTACCACCATATATATAGGCTAATATATTTCTATTATTTTGTATTGCACTTTCTTCACTTTCAATGAGAAGAGCCCCTGCGCCTTCACCATATATAATGCCTTCATTTTTATTGCTAAAAGGAGCACTCAATTGATATGAAACATCCATAGGAGTCGTTTTCCTCGCTAATTTTGAATTGCTTAACCACAAAAATTCATGAGGAGTAAATGGATTATATGTAGAAGCAACTATCGCTTTTTCATAATATCCAGCTTCTATATCCCAAGCAGCGTGTAATATTGCTTCTATAGAAGAAACATCACCTGAGTATAATACATTTGCGCTTCCATGCAAATTATATTCTTTAGCAATAAAATGTGTCGGCAATGTAGGTAAGAGTTTAATTCCATTTAACGGAGGAAATTTATCCAAATTCTTACCAATATTTGGCAGTTGTATTTTCTTCATATTTTTCTCAGAAATATTAATTATGGTTTCATACAATTCTTCATCTAAATTTATGCTCTGATTTCCAAGATAAATGGCACAATTTTCTCTTTGATCGTTCACATCCTCAAACCACTTATATCTTTTTATAGCCTGCATTACTGCTACCAATTCATATTGATTATATTTTAGCATTATATTACTGCGTTTCAATCCACTTCTTCGTGCACTAAACTTTTTGATTTCACCCCCAAACTGACAAGGATATTGTGATACATTAAATCTTTCGATTTTGTCAATTCCATTTTCTACCTTTATTATTTTTTCCCATGTTTCCTCAATATCATTTCCAAGAGATGTAATACATTCCATACCTGTTATTACAACATTTCTTTTCACGTCTATTCCTCCTAATCCACAAAACTAGAATTTTACTCTAAATGCCTTCCTCCTGTAACTAAAATTTGCGTACCTGTAATATATGAAGCTCTTTCGCTCGATAAAAATAATGCTAAATTGCTAATATCATCTGCCCTTCCAAATCTTCCCAAAGGAGTTTTAGTTAAAATTTCACTTTTAACTTTAGGTGATATAGTTTTTACAACTTCTGTTTCTATTAAGCCCGGAGCTATCGTGTTCACTCTAATATTATATTTTCCATATTCAAGTGCAAGAGCTTTTGTAAGAGATTCTATGGCACCTTTAGAAGTACTATAAGCGGCTTGCCCTTTAGCAGGAAAATGTGCAGAAACTGAGGAAATATTGATAATACATCCACTTTTTTGTAAAATCATATGTTTTAATACATATTTACTATAATGAAATATACTATTTACATTTGAATCTAAAGTATTTTTCCAAACATCCTCTGTTGTATTAAGGAAAAAACCTCTTGATATATATCCTGCACAATTAATGAGTATATCAATTTTTCCGGTTTCCTTTATAATATCTTCAATAAAATTTTTTACTTCTGATCCTCCCCTTCCATCTACTGAGCGACTATTTATTTTTGAATGATAACGTTTACCAAATTCTTCTTGCACATTTTGAGCTTTGATATGATTAGAAAGATATGTGAAATATACATTAGCCCCTGCTTCCGCAAAAGCTCTCACCATTTCTCGTCCAATTCCCCTACTTCCACCCGTAATAATTACAGTTTTTCCATCTAAATTATATTCCATTTTTTCTCAGTAAAATTTCATTCTACTGATTGTCACCTCATTCCTTTAAATTTTCATTTCATATTTTCATACAAAAAACTCAAATAATTGCCACATTCTTCTTTATTATGCAATTTCTCAAATTCTACAATTCTAAATTGGATAACACCCTGAAATACCTTTTTATCATTACAATACCCTATAGTCTTTATTCTCACTTCATCACCAATCTGGTAACTCTCCACATTGCCTTTGGTAATATCTAAAGATATGTCTAAAATATTTCCTGGACGAACTAAGTCAAAAAATTTAAAATGGCTAAAAGACATCGGTATTAGACTATTCTTGAAATTCGTTATATGCCAAAAATATATCCTACTTAATTGTATACTTCCTTCTATCATCATTGCTGCTGGTAACAAGGGACTATTAGGGAAATGATCTCTAAAAATATCCTCGTTCAAAGATAAGTATTTGCTTCCTTCAATATTAAACTTATCTATTCTTCTTAATGAATCAATAAAAATATTTCTCATAACATCTAATATCTCCTTCATAAAAGTCATACAAGAGCTACTGGATTTATTAATGCAGCAGAAGCATTATTGAATCTGACTGGAACTGCTAAAAAATAAATTTGATTTAATCCATTTTCGGATAAAACTTCCAAATTTAAGTTTTCCATTATATAGGCTCCTTTTTCTATTAATAGTTTCTTATGTCCTGGATAAAACGTGGAATATAAATTTTTTTTAGTTGGAATATGTTCTATGGCAAAATTATCCGCTCCTATTGCTTTAATATTTTTGCTCGCTAACCATAAGATTGCATCTATTCCAAGTCCTGCCTCCTTTTTATAATATTCCTCATATTCGCCCTGAAGCCAAAATTTTATATGTCCAGTTCTAAATAATACAATTTCATAGTCCTCAATGTTCATCTTTTGATATTTCAGACATTGCATTATAATATCCACTGTAATTTCTTCATCAGGATTTATATAATTTACATTTAAAAATCGGGGCAAATCAAGTATCATAGCTTTTCCATGAATAATCGGAATTTCGTCTGACCCATTTACATATATTTCAGGATTTCCTTCATAATGCGCTGAATTATATCCTACCTTATGAATAGCTGCATGGTTGAGTGCATCTATATGAGAAATACTATGTAAATCCATCTCTATAAGCTCTTTATAAAAACTTAACCTATCTGGCTTTCCGTTCCATCGTTCATCATCATGAGTAAACAAATATTTCTTTTTATATTTTATATAATCAGTCGTGCTATTGCCCGAAAATGGAATTCCAATACCCAATTCCAAAACTCTTAGATTGGTTAAATCTATATTTCTATGTTCATTCTTTAATACTTCGCTCATTATAACCACACTTATTCATATTTTCTTCAATAGAGGTTTCCATACTATTGTTTAAGTAATTAGACTTAATTATTTTTTCTTGTTTGATTAACACAGCACCATCTTTTATAATAATGTCATTTTCTCCATAAACTGAAACTGAAAAAAAATATATTTTCAAATTTTCATTGTATGATACAATCTTAGCTTTTATCGTTATTTTTTCATTCAAAAAAACAGGTCTATGAAAACAAAATTCATTAAAGCTTACTATAATACCCCCATACATATTTTGGGAATGTTCTCTAGCCACTCTCCCTGCTGTCTGAAAAATAGCTTCTATCAAGGTGAAATAAGGAACTATGTTATTGCATTCAAGTTCATTCTTCAAGTCTTCTTCTCGCTCTTGGAAACTTAAACTAGCTGTTGATTTATTTAAATCTACACTTTTAAACTTTATCATTTTCATATAATTCATAGTCTATCTCTCCAACTATCTTCCTTATGCAATATTTTAGTATTTCCGCATATCTTGTCTATAAACACAAAATATGCGGAAGTTCAAATAGATCCCAACTAAATTTAATTCAATTTCTTCTCCAAATAATCAACTAAATCCTTAACAGAAATATAATCATATATTTCAAAAGGACTATGAAGTTCTTCAATTTCACTATCAGTAATAGATATATTCTCTTTAATAAGGGTTTTTGCCTCCTCCGTAAAATTACCATCAACAATCATATCTTCGTTAGCAATTAAATTAGCAATATTCCAAAATTCTGCCTCTCCTATTGATATACTAAATTCTTGCTCTAACCGAAAAGTAATTTCTAACGTTTCTGCAGATTCAATTGCTAATTCTTTAAACAACAATGTATCCAATTGCATTTCATCTTCTTCGATGTCTAAAACCTTGGATAATAACTCCTTTACTTTTTTTGTTAATTCGCTTCTGTTTTCATGATTTGTACTCATAATAAATCCTCCTTTAGTTTTATGAAAAGATAACTATTATACTTATAATTATCTTCTTAACATATAGTAATATCTGTCCTCTCTGTTATTTTATTGAGAAGTTTGTCTGGTATTTTCATTGGCTTCTTTGTTTTTATATCTACAGGAACCATTGTATTCTCAGCACAATAACATTTTTGATTATTTACAAACACTTCTGTTTTGAATTGAATAGAAAAATATTTTATTTTTTCAATCTCAGTACATATTACTATTTCTTCATCATATTTAATCGGTATTTTATAATGTAAATGTACATCTTTCATGACAAAAAACAATCCATATTCTTTTGTCAATTCACTAAATGGTATACCAAATTTTCTAAACCATTCAGAACATCCAGCTTCAATATATTTACACAAATTTGCGTAATATACTATTCCACCTGCATCTGTTTCTGCATAGTATATCCGCTTTTTTAGTTTATTGATACTATACTCTTTATCTGCTATTAGATTATCCACCTTCATATTTTTCTTCTCCATTCTAGCTTATTCTTTTAATTGTACTTTTTTATTACTTGATAAGTGTATTTCATTACATATGACTATCTTTTTAGGTCTCTCATATAAATTAAAATTTAATTTACAAAATTCATATACTTTATCTATAACTTCTTTGGGATTTTCGTCCTTCTTCGGTACTACATACGCAACAAAATATTCTCCGTAAATATCATGTCGTTCCTTTTTTATTTTTATATTGCTTATATATGGTAATTGAAATAAAGTGTTTTCAATACGGTTTTTATATACTTTTCTTCCGTTTATTTTTATTAAAGAATCTGTTCTCCCCACAATTACCAAATTTCCCTTTTCAAAATAGCCCAAGTCACCTGACATAAAATATTCGTTTTTATTTAATATTTTATTTTTATAGTATCCCAACATTAAATATTCTGACTTATATCCTATTTCTCCGATATTACCCTCTTTTAACTTATGCCTGTTATTATCGAAAATATCTATTTCTACTCCCTTCAGCGGAGTACCGACTCCCAAAAAATCTTTACTTTCTGAATTAAAGCATTTGAAACAGAGTCTTGGACTTGCTTCTGTCTGTCCATAATTATTATAAAAACTAATCCCAGGAAATTTCTTTACTATTGTTTCTATTACAAACGGATTTAGATATCCGCCTGCACTCATAAAAAATTTCAAATTTCCAACACTTAGTTCTTTCCCTAATTCAATATCTTTCGCTAAAGTTTCGTAGAAATAAGGGGTTGCCGGATAATTTGTTACATTTTTCTCTTTAATTTCTAATAATATCAAGGCATTATAAACATTATTTGTGCTTAATATAATTTTCCCTCCGCACAATAAATGTGCACACACTTCTGACAATGCAAAAGAATATGAAAGAGGTAAATTTACCAGTAACACATCTTCATTTGTCAAGGATGTGTATTCGATTACCTGTTTAACATTTCTCAAGAAGAGTTCCTTTCTCAGCAAAACCCCTTTACTATGTCCACTTGTTCCTGAAGTAAACAGCATAATATATCCTATATCAAAATCATTCTTTTTGATCCATGATACCTTTTTAGAGTCTGAATTTACTGTTATTACATTGGCTTCTCTTTTTCTAATCATCAATATTTTTTTTAGATTGCTATACTCTTTATCCATATTCTCAAATTCACTAGACATACTATCTTTGTTCGATATAATGTAATTTGCATCTGAGATTTGAATAATTTCTTTCATCTGAGATAAACTCAATTGATAATCTAAAGGAATAATTGTCACATTCATCTTCCACAACGCAAGAAAAATCTCCATATACATCAAGGGATTGTTTATAATTAAAATAACATGATCATATTTTTTTATTCCCAGTTCATCAAAGTATACTTTTATAGAATTAATCTTTTCATTTAATTCTTTGTATGTAATAATATTTTTTTTATATTCAAATGCAATTGCTTCAGGATTAGGACACTTCCAAAATTCCAATTCATCATACATACTATCACTTTCCTTCCCGTATATTCATTTCTATATTTCTAGCTAATAATTCACCTGTCATCTTTCTCTTTTTCATTTTCTCATCATCATATCCTAATTTTTCTTTTACATAATCAGATAAATTATTGCTATATGTATCTCTATATAACTTTGCCAAAAGACTATAAAATTTATTTATCGGTAATTTTGTTTCCAATAGCGCATGATTAAAATCGAAATATTCATATGATATTTTCTGCAATTTCTCTTTGTTTTGATCATACATATCATTTCCTGGTAAAGGAGTAATAATATTAAATATTGGCATAGTCAAATTCATTCTCTTAACCCATTCTCCTAAGATTTCAAAGTCTTCTTCGTCAAAATCTAAATCAATAATAAAACTAGACATTATCTCTATGCCGGCATCATGCAACAGACGTACGGCTTTTTCATTTTGATCACTATTTGTTGCTTTATGAAAATTCTTTAAACGCTTATCTGTTATTGTTTCAATCCCTATAAAAACTCTCTTTAACCCTATTTTTCTCCATTTTTTTAAAAGATCTATGTGTTTAATTGCTGTATTAACTCTTACATAGGCCATATAATTTTTTTTAATTCCATACTCTACAATTTTTTCATATAACTTTTCTGAATATGTGGCATCTTGAAATGAATGGGCTTCACAAAAATATATGTTTTTTTCTTTAATCATTTGTAATTCTTGTATTACACGTTCAATAGGAAAATGAGCTACTATTCCATCTCTTATTTTCCAAATTGTGCAAAAATTACAACGATACATACAGCCTCTTGATGTCGATAATGCTGCTAAATCATGCCAGCCCGCAAATTTATAAAATGTCCGATATTTTTCTGTTAATTCTCTCGCTGGAATTGGACTAATACTTAAATCATGTAAAATCTCTTTAGGTGAGCCAAATGTTAATTTTCCTTTTTTTACGGAAACGATTCCTGGTATCTCAAATATATTTCTATTTTTATTTTCAATATAATCAATAAGTTCCGGAAAACTTCTTTCCCCATCACCCATTGAAATATAATCAAGTTCTGGGAAATTAAATTCTTCTGGTGCATGTGTAGGCTGTTCACCGCCAACAATAGTGACTATTTTGCTATTAACTTTTTTTATTATATGTAAATATTTTTTGACATAGTTAACCTGACAAATATAGCATGTAATTCCGACAACATCTGGATTAAATTCTATAAGTTCCTCTTCAAATCTATCTTCAACTCTTAAATCTAATATTTTTACAGTATGCTTTTCCTTAATTGTTGCTGCCAATATTTCTAAGGCCAAAGGTTCAATAATTCTACTTTTAACAGTTAATCCGAAAACTGGTGGTTGTACCAATAAAACTTTCATATTTTCCCTCCACTTATAAATCTAAAATACTAATTATTCTAAGTTCAATATTATTTACCGAATAATTTTATTTTCTATTCACATTCAATAACAGGAACATTTTTTATATTTTCTTTTATTTCTTGATATTTATTTGGTGTAATTAAAATATACTGCTCTGTAATTTTTTTAATTTCCAAAACATAAATAATCATATTGATAGATGGTCTTTCTATAATATAAACTACACTATTTCTTGCGATATGTTTTTCTTTCAGTTTTCTATAAATCTCCTCTCTTTTTCTATATAACTCTTTAAATGTAATTACCTCATGCAAAATTGTATTACTTTCTCGAATACAGTTTTTTTTAATTAGCTCATACAGTTTTTTATAGTGCATATCTATTTCTATATTAAATTTATTTTTATCAAATGTAATATAAGGAAAGTTAAAAGAGTACACATCTGGATAACTACTTTCTTTCATATTTAATTCGCTATAATGCAAAAATTCTTCATATGTAGTAGCCTGAGTTCTCATTTCATACTTGCTACATTCATTGATAATCGGTGCTTCTGGCTGCGCATGTAACCGTCCCCATTCAGCTCCCTTAAACGAAGAATGGTATAATAATTTCTGTAAAAATTCTTCACTTTGTTTCATATCTATATTTGTATAATAAGGTAATCCCGAAATTAAACTAACACTTATTTCTACATTTTTATATTTATCACATACTTCTAAAAAATCTAATACCTCTGTATCTGTAGGTAATATTTTACTCATTCCCATCTTATGCAAATATTTTCTGTGCCTCTCTGATAAGGAACACAAATCAATATTTACATACGCATATTTAAATGTTCTCGATAATAGTTCTATAAATTCTTTTTCTGGTATTTTGTATAAATAAAAATGACAAAACTTATTAGTTAGATCAATTCCTTCCCATAGTTCTCGATAATAGTTCATAACTTCCACTTCAAATGAGTCAATAAACATAAAGGTAGATGCATATTTTTTTAATTCTATTAAATCTTTTTTTACATCACAGCTTTCTCGTAAAAATGCTGTTGAGCGTCCAAATTGTTTTTTTTGGGCTTGTAAACATCCGCCACAATAGCAGCAATTCATCAAACATCCTTTACCCGTGTAAATATAATAGTTTGGTACACTATATAAGTCTTCTTTTGAAATTAATATTTCGTCTAAATTTGACAAAAAAATATCTTTTGAATTTTCTCGGTTCTGAATATAAGTGATAGAATTCTTTTGAACTTCCCCATTTAATTTATATATACAATTAGGAATATTTTTTTCTTCTTTACATATTTCTAACATTGGAATTTCTCCATCACCACAAATCACATAGTCTATAAAGTCATATTCAATAAATTTTTCCGCATATAATGTAGCTGTATTGCCCCCAATAACAATTTTTATATTATCATCAAATTGCTTAATAATCTTACAAATTTCAATCCCCCTAGCTATATGAACAAACCATTTTATACTAACTCCAATAATTTGAGGTTTATATTTATATAATAACTTTTCAATATCTTTTTTTAGCTCATCTTCATTAACATTTAGATTGTTATATTTACAATATGTATTAATACCATTTCTTCGAAGATACGATGCAATATACAATAATCCAATAGTTGCTGTACCAGGTGTTGCCGCTAATAACAGCACAGTTTTTCCACTTTTTATTAATTCTTTTTTTTCTTTACATTCCTGAATATCTAATGCTCTATCAGATTTTATTAAAAACTTAGCATCATTTTGATCTGCTTCTTTTCTACCTATGTTTATGAGATTGGCATCTAGCAAATATCCTATCATCTGTAAAATACTTTTTTCATTTGCCAATCTAAAATGCTTCTCATCTATAGATACTTTCCAAGAATGTTTAGCCATTTTTCCATTTACAATATAAATGTCTTTGTTCTGATTTTTTATAAAATTATATATTTGCTCAAGTGTATTTTTCCCGTTAAAATATAATAAGATATTGGCTACTTCTTTATTAATCACGACATAATTAAAACAATGCGTTTTCAGTAATACTAATTCCGTAATACCAATGTTCCTTTCTACTAATTTTGAATGCTTTAATAGCTCATTATCAAGTCTACAAATGTATGGATTTAACTCAAATATACATTTTTTTAAATTCTTAAATACATTTACACCTTCGCTTTCGCTATTTACGTTCTCTATCTTTTCTCTAATATCATAACTAAAATCTATTGCTATATTTTCTTCTCCTTTTTCAATACATGTAAATAATTGTTTTTCTATATCTTTATTATTAAACAAAACATTTTGATCGGAGCTTGTGTATATCTTATTAAAATCTATACAAGGTAATTTGACTTTCCATTTTCTCTGCATTTAAATTATCCCTTCCCATTTGTACTATAAAAGACTTTATGTAAATAGACTATAATAAAAAATCCAGCAAATAAAATGTTTTTCTCTACGTCTATTTCAATCACAAGTAACACTGCATCAATTAGATATGACGTATAATATATGGTATCTTTTATACTACTACACTATCTAAAATCATCTTAATTCATGAGGTCACAGATAAATTATTAATCAACGTTATTCTTTTATCTAAATAATTCTACATCAATCGCATCTGCCATAGCAGCACTTCCAACTTCACTTGGATGTACGTGATCGCCAGAATCATATGCTGGTAATAACTGCTTAATATTACTAGGATTACGAGTAATCATATCAAAATCTATTACTGCATCAAATTTTCCTCCTGAACGAATCCATTTATTGACTTCCTGACGCACATTTTCCTCTTCTTCTGTATATGATAAATGTCCTTCAAAAGGCATAATTGTTGCTCCATATATTTTCAATCCATGCTTATGTGCTAAATCAATATAAATTTGAAGTCCATCTATGATTTGTTCAGCACTTACAATCTCATTATTGGGAGATGTTCCACCTGGACCAGTAGACATAATATCATTTATTCCTTCCAAAACAACTACGTATTCAGCTCCTGGATGTCCTGTAATAGCTTTTTCAAATCTCGATACCCCGGAAGCACCAAATAAACCATGTAAATTCTCTACTGTATCATGCAAAATTCTATTTCCAACTATAGTTTCTCTAATTACCGCCAAATCATTAATCCCATTTTTATTCAACTTTTCTGTAAAATATTCTGGCCACGAAAGTGCTGATATAGAATCCCCAAATACGATAGCAGTTCTAGTACTTTCAGGTGCACATACTTCTATTGAATTTACAAATAAAGAAATGTTTGGATAATCATTTATAACTATTGGAGTATAATTTTCTTGTGTAGAATCGGCAAGAGTATAATTACCTTTTGGTGAAACATATGCCTCGACATTGCCACAACCACCCGTTGGAGTTATCATTTGAGATGGTAAATATGTACTTACAGCAATTCTATCTTGTGATCTTACCGTTAAATTTATTGGATCACTCCAAACATATTCACCATCCTCTATAACTATCTCTTCCTTCCCATTAAATGTAATATTTTTTATTGTATTTTTTTTTGCAACACCATTTTTATCCACTATTGCAACACTTGCAGCTCCTATTTCTAAGTTTCCTGTTCCATATTCATTAGAAAATTTAATTCTTTCTTGTGTTCCACCATAACTTAGTGTTACAATCGTTCTCAAAGTTTGATCTTTATAATTAAAGAATCCATTATTCTGCATATTAGCAAAACTTACAGCACTTGTATTCCAGCTCCCTATCCATTTATTCTTTTCTATTGGTGCAAATCCAGTAAGAAAACATACACTTAAAATAACAACAAGTATTGATGCTAAAATTTTGTTTAAATATTTTGTTTCTTTCATTATGTCACCTCATAATCTTTCATAATGCATATCTATAGTGGTATATTTCCATGTTTTTTAGTTACTTGAATTACAGGTTCTTTATTTGTAAAAGCAACTAAATCCTGATAAAACTTTTCTCTCGTTTCTTCTGGCAAGATTATTTCATCTATATATCCCTCTTTTTCAGCAGTCAAAGAATTCATATATTTTTGAGAATATTTTTTCTCCATTTTCTCTTTGAAAATTTCTTTTTCTTTTTCACCCATATCTAATAATATTTTGCCGTATAAGATATCTATAGCGCCTTCTGCCCCCATTACTGAAATTTGTACATTAGGCCAAGCATATACCGCATCTGCCCCTAAGTGCTTACTTCCCATAGCAATATAGGCACCACCGAAAGCCTTTCGCAAAATCAAAGTAATTTTAGGCACTGTGGATTCCGCATAAGCATATAATAATTTTGCTCCATGTCGTATAATTCCACTTTTTTCTTGTTCTATGCTTGGTACAAATCCAGGAACATCCACTAACGTAATAATAGGAATATTAAAAGAATCGCAATAACGAACAAATCTAGCTGCTTTATCACTAGCATCGCTGTCTAATACTCCTCCCAATACTTTAGGTTGATTAGCAACTATACCTACGGTCATTCCACAAAAAGTTCCTAATCCAATTACTATGTTTCCAGCAAATTTTTTCTGAATTTCCATGAATGTATTTTTATCTAACAATTCATCAATTATCCTATGTATATCGTAAACTTTTCGTTGTTCCTTTGGTACAAATGTCCCAATCTGTGAAAAATATTTTTGACTAAATTTAAAGTTCTCATTCTTGTTTAAAATATTTGAAGATGGAATCATCTTTATCAATTTCCTTACTTCATTAAAACATTCTTTTTCTGTTTCAGAAATAAAATGAGCTACCCCAGAATACTCGGCATGTATACTACTTCCTCCTAATTCATTCATACTGCATATTTTTCCAGTTACATCCTGAATCACTTTTGGACCTGTTACAAACATATATCCGACATTTTTTATCATAAAAATAAAATCTGTAATTGCTGGCGAATACACAGCTCCTCCTGCGCAAGTACCAGCAATAATAGAAATTTGCGGTATATAACCTGAAGCTAAAGTATTATAAAAAAATATATCGCCATATCCGGCCAATGCGTTAACACCTTCTTGAATTCTAGCACCTCCTGAGTCACAAATTCCTATTACAGGGCATTTATTTTCAATAGCTTTTTTTATCGTAATTGCAATTTTTCTCCCATGAGCTTTTCCAACAGTTCCCCCACATACAGTAAAATCTTGTGAATATATGAACACCAATTTACGATGAATATATCCATATCCCGTTATTACTCCATCGTATGGAAAGGATTTCTCACACTCATACTCTTCCCCATAACTTCCTATATTACTACCATATTCATGAAACGAATTATCATCTAATAAATACTTAATTCGCTCTATAGCATGCAATTTATGCATTTTATGTTGTTTTTCTATATCATATTTCCCTTGCACTACATTTAATCCTCCTAACATATACTCTAGTTTTTATATCGACTTTCAACTTACTTATTCATCACTTACAATTTTTTTATATAGATTTTTTAGTACACGTCCTGGTCCAACCTGTGTAAATTCATCTACTCCTTGATCAATCAAATACTCTATTGACTGAACCCATTTTACTGGATTGTATATTTGTTTAATTAAATTATTTTTGGTATCTTCACTTATATATTCTTTTGCTGTATAATTTGAAATAACTGGAATAGATGCTTCTTTAACGTTTACCTTCCTAAGCACTGATCCAAATTTCAATGCTGCATTTTTCATATATCTTGTATGAAATGGTCCGCTTACTTTTAAAAAAACAACTGTTGCCCCCAATAGTTCAAAAATTTTTTTTACTTCTTCTAAATCTTTCATAGGTCCTGCAATTACCGTTTGTGTATAACTATTCATGTTCGCAATATCTATTGTTTCAAAACCATATCTATTTATTGTTTCTATTACAGATACCCTATTTATTCCTAATATAGCCATCATGCTACCATTTGTAATTTCCGACATTAAATTACCTCTTTCTTTGACTAATATTAGTCCTTCTTCGAAACTTACAATATTTGCAGCAGCTATAGCATTAAATTCTCCTAAACTATGCCCTATACAGTATTCTGGAATTCCCTCTCTTTCAATATAATCAAAATAAGAAAATGCATTTACCATATACATGGCTGGTTGAGTAAACTCTGTTTGATTTAACATCTGTGCTCTATCTTTATTATTACAAATGTCTACAATTGAATAACCCAAAATATCATCAGCACTTTTTATATATTTTGAATATTTATTACAATACTCTTCTTTCATCATTCCAGTAAATTGAACTCCTTGTCCTGGAAACATACAAGCTTTTTTCATATATATTATCATTCCTTCCTATAATGATAGATAAACCCAATAATACCTATTTATAATTAGTTAGAAATTATTTTCTCCAACAACAATTAATATTTGTGTTTTTCTAAAATAAATCCTTCAAAACTTCTATTTGTATTGTATTATATTTTCCTTTGTTTTATTAAATGATGACATTTTCACTGAATAATTTGTCAAAAAAACATGTAAATCAACCAAGGCTTAACATACTTTATTAGTAAATACTCAATCAAAAATGCTAAAAAACAAAAATCCCCGCATTTTAGCGGGGATTAATTCAACCGTAAGCGCTTAAATCTTGGGTAGCTTTACTGTCTACGTTTTTGAACTCATAATGATAGTAAATAGATTTTTACTACACTCCGCTTGATAGGAGATAGAAATTTACTACATTTGGAGGTTTCATTATGAGTAAGAAACGTGCTCCAGGGCGTTCCCTGGACGAATGGATGGATCTGGTAACCGAATGCAGACAAAGTGGCCTGACAGATGCTGCATGGTGTAATGAGCATGGGATATCTCCCAGCTGTTTTTACAATGCAGTTACCCGTCTCCGCAAAAAAGCCTGTCAGATACCGGATCCAGCCCCCAAAGCCAGTACTCTTGACCTTACATCCCATAAACAGAATGTAGTCCAGATTGCTATAGAACCGGAGTCTTCTCCGGCAAGACTGATCCCAGATAATGGAAACAGACCTATGCACCTTGACAATTCACATACGATTGAAATCGAAGCAGACGGATTGCTTATACGAATGAGTAATGAGATCAAACCGGTACTTCTGAAGATGCTTATGGATACGCTGAAGGAGTCGTTATGTTAGCGGACATCTCAAGTGTTGATGCGATCTATATCGTCTGTGGCAGAACAGATATGCGCAAGTCCATTGATGGATTGTGTGCGATCATCCAGGAACAGTTTTCGATGGAGATTGACCATGCACTTTTTCTTTTCTGCGGTCGTAAATGCGACCGTATCAAAGCTATTTTAAAAGAGCCTGACGGGATCGTTATGATCTACAAAAGACTGACCGCCCAGGGATCTTACCGATGGCCCAGGAATAAATCTGAAGTCCGGAATCTTACATGGCGGGAGTTCGACTGGCTGATGTCTGGCATTGATATTGAGCAGCCCAAAGCGATCAAGGCAACGTAAAAAAGATGCACATAAAACTCTTGTTTTTTACTGTATTTTCGGCGTTACTGTTCAGAGGTATGCATAAGTCATTGTAAAAAATGACGAAATTTATTTTTTTATTTTGTGGATAACCATTCGCGGCAGGAAAAACTGTGTTTATAGTTTTTCCTGCTGTTCTTTTTGTTAAAAGTTATACACCAGATTCTAGTTTTGGGAACCCATTCTTGAAGTTTCAAGGTCTGCATGAATACTTTTTTTATTATAAAACAGCTATTTATCCACAGTCAGATTGACGAAAAGGCACTTTCTGGTGATTCGCTTTTTTTCTATGTTTCTGTTATACTTTTTCTTAAGAAAGAGAGGTTCACTTATGAATATTGATTTTAAAGAAGAACTTAGAAAACGTGATGAACTTCTTGCCGGTTATCTCAAACAGATTGAAATCCAGGAGGAATTTATCCAGAAACAAAAAGAATTGATTGAATATCTGGAAGAGCATATCTCAAAGATTACAGACATTGTCAGTGGCGTTTGATTATAACTGTACTGGAGGAAAACATATGCCTGATGCGTATGATTACATCTCACTCATGTGTCGGCTGAAAGCCGCACAGACAAGAAATAAAGAACTGGAATCCGGTGAACACTATATTAAGCTGAAAGAACTCCATCAAAAGGAGTGCAGAGCCTATGAACGTAAGATTCAGGTGCTGCTAACGGAGATAGCGGATGCACATAAAGAAACCATCCGTGTCCGCAATTACTGGTTTCAGGTACTGGAGGATATGCTGCTGGAGTTTGAGGTAATGCAGAAAAAAGCTGACCAGAAGCTTCGGGAGATGGAGAAACGTGCTCTTCTTGCTGAGAGACAAAGAGATGATGCATTGGAGAAAGCAAAAGAATTCCGCCTTAAGTTCTATGAAACCGCCACCCAGCTGGAAGAAGAACAGGGAAAGAACCTGAAACTTCATGCACAGATCAACCGTGATTATGAAAATTCATCTATTCCTTCTTCAAAAGCCATCCGGCGGAAAAAGATTGCAAACAGCAGGGAAAAAACAGGACGGAAACCCGGTGGACAGCCAGGACATAAAGGGCATGGCCGAAAAAAGCAGGAGCCTACACATCCGGTAATCCTCCTTCCGCCACCAGAAGAAGTGCTTGAAGACTGTGCTTTTAAAAAGACAGCAAGAACAATCATAAAACAACTGGTAAGTATCCGTGTGGTCCTGGATGTAACAGAATACCATGCAGATGTTTATTATAACAGCCAGACCGGCGAACGTGCACACGCTGCATTTCCGGATGGTGTTATTGATGATGTGAATTATGATGGCAACATCCGGGCATTTTTGTTCCTTCTGAACAATGACTGCTGTACCTCTATTGATAAAAGCAGGAAGTTCCTGTCTGATCTGACGGATGGAAAACTGAATATTTCCAAAGGCATGATAAGTAAACTCAGCAGGGAGTTTGCTTTAAAAACAGAGCCCGAGCGCAAGGCAGCCTATGCGGACATGCTGCTTTCCCCTGTTATGCATACAGATTGTACAAGCGGCAGGGAAAACGGAAAAAGCTGTCAGATCTATGTCTGTGCCACACCAGACGGAAAAGCATTGTACTTCGCTCGTGAGAAAAAAGGACACGAGGGAGTAAAAGGGACTGTTACAGAGGATTATCAGGGGATCCTTGTCCATGACCATGATATTACCTTTTATAATTATGGAGCAGATCACCAGGAATGCCTTGCCCATGTGCTGCGTTACCTGAAAGACAGCATGGATAATGAACCAGACCGCACCTGGAACAAAGAGATGCGTTCACTGGTACAGGAGATGATCCATTTCCGAAACGAATGCCAGCCATTTCAGGAACCGGATCCGGTAAAGGTATCTGAATTCGAAAAAAGATACCGTGAGATACTGGAAATAGCCAGGGCGGAATACGGAAATGTTCCGGCAAACAATTATTACAGAGACGGGTATAATTTATTCCTGAGAATGGAGAAATATATGCAGAACCATTTGCTGTTCCTGCATGATTCCCGAATACCTGCCACTAATAATGAAGCCGAAAGGCTTCTAAGAAACTATAAGCGGAAACAGGCGCAGGCTGTGACATTTAGGAGTTTCGAAAGTATCGATTATCTCTGCCAATGCATGAGCATGCTTGTTTTGGTGCGGCTAGAAGAACCAGCGAATATATTTGACAGAGTATCCAGAATATTTGGATAAGAAAACCGATGGCTTTGACTGTTATTAGTCTACACCATCGGTTTTCTCATGTCCAGCTAACCTCTGAACAGTAACTTTTCGGCACTTTCAAGTCTTGGTAAATCCGTTGTTTTGCTGGGAAAAACCACTGTTTTCTGGTATAATGGAAACATCAGAAACAGGAGGGAAAAGCAGTGGCAGACAGTTCCAAAGATATCCAGCTCCGTGAGCTGAAGGACATGATAAACGATCTCAAAAAGATGATAAAAACACTTCAGGCAACTGTCGATGCTGCCAATAAACGGGAAGAGGCTCTCACCCAGGAGCGGGATAATCTGAAAGAAGAGATAGACCTTCTCCGTAAAAAACTGTTTGGCACCTCCAGCGAAAAAAGGACCCTCGATATTCCAGGCCAGTTAAACTTTTTCAATGAGGCGGAACTGGAACAGGATCCGAAAGCTGCAGAAGCAGAGGATCTTGAAGCAATTCTTCCGGAAAAAACAGCAAAAAAGCGAAAAGCAAGAGCTACAGATGCGGAGCGTTTTAAGGGAGTTCCTGTTGAAAAAAGTATCTGGAACTTTCTGAGGAAGAGAAACTCTGCCCTGTCTGTGGTACCCCGCTGAAAGAAATCGGGGAAGAGTTTGTCCGCCGGGAACTGGTCTTTGTACCGGCAAAACTGAAAGTATATGGATACTACAGTAAGAGCTATGAGTGCCCGCAGTGCAGGCTTCAGGATATTCCGGTTATCAAAAAAGGAAAAGATGGCAGATCTCATATGCTTTATGGAATGGCTTCTGCCGGAACGGTTGCCTGGGTAATGTACCAGAAGTTTTGTAATGGTCTCCCATACTACCGTCAGGAAAAGGACTGGAAACAGTATGGCGTGGAGATCACCAGAGCTACTATGACAAACTGGGTGATCCGAAATTCTGAAGCATTTTTTCTTCCTATGTACGAATACTTCCACAGGAAACTTCTGGAACGTGGATTCGCGATGGCAGATGAAACGCCACTTCAGGTTCTGCATGAACCGGAACGCCGTGCACAGATCAAGTCGTATATGTGGCTGTTCCGCAGTGGTGAAGACGGAGGACCACCTATTATCCTCTATAAATACTCGGAGACCCGGGCCGGGGACAATGCCGTAGATTTTCTTCACGGCTTCAAGGGTTATCTGATGTGTGATGGCTATAGTGGATACAATAAAGTTCCGGATGCCAAACGCACAGCCTGCTGGGCACACATCAGAAGATATCTGACAGATGCCATTCCCAAGGGAAAGGCTCTGGATTATACCCAGCCATCCGTACAGGGAATGCTGTATATTAACCAACTCTTCCACCTGGAAGATGGCCGTTGCAGTTTTTCTAACAATCTCAGTGAAAATGCGATCCGCCCGTTTACAGTAGGCCGTAAAAACTGGCTGTTCTGCGATACACCAAACGGAGCCCAGGCCAGCGCTATCGTGTACACAATGGTAGAAATGGCAAAAGCCAATGGAGTAAACGTCTATCACTATCTTACCTATCTGCTGGAAAAACTGCCTGATGATAGGATGAGTGATGATGAATTAGAACTTCTGGCGCCATGGAACGAAACCATCAAAGCTGAGATCGAACGTCGTGCAAACGAATCAAATCAATCATATGTGAATTGTCAAGGTGCTCCGGCTACTGAAAAGTAGTCGGGGATTTTTTTATCATACCAAAAAATTAAGCGCTTACTAATGATCTTAAGAACCGCGGAGTAAAAGATGTCCTTTTCTTCTGCGTGGATGGTCTTCCGGGTCTTAAAGAAGCTATTCAGGCAGTTTATCCGCAGGCAGAGATCCAGAGATGTGTGATCCATATGCTACGCAATTCTTTCAAATATGTAAATTATAATGATCTGAAAAAGTTTTCCTCAGATTTCAAAGAAGTGTACAATGCTCCGAACGAAACAGCCGCTTTAACAGAGCTGGAAAACATGAAAGAAAAATGGGGGAAGAAATGTCCGTACGCGATCAGTAACTGGGAAAATAATTGGGAAGATGTAAGTTCCTTTTTCCAGTTTTCTAATGACATCAGACGCATTATGTACACGACAAATATCATAGAAGGATTGAACCGCCAGTATCGGAAAGTCACGAAAACGAAAAGCGTATTCCCAAGCGATTCTGCATTGGAAAAGATGCTGTATCTTGCCAGCGAGAACGTAGTCAAAAAGTGGACGCAGAGATACCGGAACTGGGATCAGGTATTGAATCAGCTGATAGTCCTTTACGGAGAACGGCTTACTGCTTATCTGTAAGAGAAAAGAAAAGCAGGAATGGGAACTTTTAAGCCCCTCATTCGTAAGCGATGAATAATCATCCGGTCACGACTTCCAGGGAACTTTAAATATTCAGGTTCCCACGTTCTTCAGGTCTTACTTTTTCGATATCTATGATCCCTGTACATCTTTCTTTTATAAAGTCACTCCATGGCAGCAGCTGTTTTATGCCTGCGGGCTCATTTTTATAGTCCGGAATATACAGCAGCAAGGTGTAGAGATAATGATAGATGTTCAGGTTATTGGCTTTCGCTGTTTCTATGAGACTCAATACAATGGCACTTGCCGTTGCTCCATCAGCAGTATCATGAAACAGAAAGTTTTTACGCCCCGTCACATAGGTTTTTGCCCGACGTTCCGCTGCATTATTAGAGATCTCGCATCTTCCATCCAGTAGATAATTCATAAGGGTCTCTTTATGATTAAAGGCATAGTTTACCGCTTTTTCAAGCTTACTCCCGCCAGCAGGCTCCAGGGTTTCCAACCATGTCCAGAATTCATTCCAGATGGCAGGTTCTGTTTCCTGGCGTTTCTGTTTTCGTTCTTCCTGTGGAAGTTCTTTGTAGAGACGTTCCATATAGAAAAGACGGTTACAGAATGCAACTCCTTTTTCGGCAGGGAGCAGGGAACTGTCTTCTGCAGTTCCCTGCGGAGGTTCTGCAAGTTCCTGTTCAGAATTAATGTCCAGAAGTTTCAGCTTTTTCTGACGTGCTTTTGGGACTGCTTCAAAGAACTTACGCCTGCAGTGGGCAAGACAGCAGACCAGGACAACATCTTCGATCCTGCCGTATGCACTATACCCATCACACTGGAGCATCCCAGTGAAACCATGGAGAAATTCTATCGGATAATCCCCGCTCCGTCCGGGTCTGTAATCATACAGGATGATCGGTGGTTTTCCATCAGTCCCGCTCAGGTAGATCCACATATAGGATTTTGAAGTGGCAGTTTTTCCCTCTTCATGAAGCACCTGACAGGGTACCTCGTCTGCATGGAGGATCTCTCTTGCCAGCAGTTCCTGATGCATTACTTCATAGACTGGAGAGAGATATTCCAGTGAACAGTAATTGTACCAGTGCGCTGCAGTTTCTCTTGGGACAGGCACCCCTTTTTCCATCCAGTCTTTTGACTGACGGTAAAAGGGAAGGTGCAGAAAGCTTTTCTGGTACATGACCATTGCCACCATATCCGGCGATGCGGGACTATGGGCAAGAAGCGGTGTCGGTGTTTTTGCCTCTACGATCGTTGTTTCATCCTCCTGCCGACATACAGGACACATAAGGGTTTCCTGCATGTAATGGACCCTTACCACTTTTGCCGGAGTGATACGCAGTTCTTCCCGGACAAACTTATACCCCAGGTGTTCCATCGGGGAACCACAGTCCGGACAGATCCTTTCTTCCGGGGGAACATCGCAGGAGATCTCTTTTATGGGAAGGGCCTCATACAGATCTGCACGAACAGACTTTTTTCTTCTGGTCCGTGTATGTTCTTTTACAACGGTCACCGTTTCTTCCTCCTGGATTCCTTCCTCCTGATCAGGACGCCTGGTCTTTTCGCTGGATGTTCCAAAGATCTTCCTTTTCAGTTCATCTATCGTCTCGTTCAGGTTCGCAATAGTGCTGCGGAGCTCTTTTATGGTAGCTCTGAGATCCACAATGGTCTGTTCCTGTTCTTTATTCGTGCTTAATAAAAGCTGGATCATATCTTCTGTATCATGAGGCATGGCATTTCCGTCCTTTGTTTTCTTATCCCTATTATAAAAGAAGTACGAGGATATGGCAAACAGACGGGACAGATGGTACTGTCAATCTGACGGTACCTCAGTTGTGGATATCTTTCCTAAAAAAATGAAAGATATGCCTGTATGCTCATTCTTTTAGGAAAGATATCCACCTGCTGTTTTAAAACAGATGTTTTTTTGAGTCTCATCCACATCGCATTCGAAAGGAAAAAAGAAAGCAGTGGATAAGTGTCTGGCGGCTGCCTGCTGTCACGGATATAGAAAATTTAAAATTCTCTGTTTTGCACAAAGGATCAGAAATCTTTTTTTCTGCCTGTGCCTTTGATTGCTTTGGGCTGATCGATGGAAAGACCTTCCATAAGCCACCGGAATTCCTGACGCGTCAAAAGACGGGCTTCCGAAGCATTCCGCGGCCACTGGAACCTGCCGTTTCCGTCAAGCCTTTTCTGGAGCAGCACAAAACCATCCTTATCAAAATGGAGTGCCTTAAGTTTCCGGCTATCCCTTCCGCAGAAAAGATAAACTGCATTTGCATACGGATCGAGTTCATATGTATCGCGTATGATAGCCATAAGCCCGTCGAAACTTTTTCGCATATCTGTACGTCCGGTGATAACGAAGATCTTAGACACACCGGACAGATCACCTAACATAAATCCTGCAGCGCTGATAACGTATGAAATATGGTCTCACGGTCTGCTGCGTTGGTGATCTCAATCTGGAAACTGTGATAAGTGATCTTTATAACAGAGTCTGGAATGGTATCCGTTTTGAGCTGCACTGAGGATGGGCAGACTGCCGGTTCCTCAAAAGAAAGCGGTACAACTTCCTGTTTTCCTGAGAAAGAAGAATGGACTGGTTCCGGTATCTCACAGGCTTTTTGTCGAAGTCTTCGTATCTGGTAATAAAAGTTGCTTGTATGGATATGATGTTCCTGACACCAGCATTTATCAGAAAGACCACTGGACCGGCATTCCTGGATCAGATCCAACCATTCTTTATCTGTACGTCTTGGATTTCTTTTAGGCATAAAAATTCAACTCCTGTTTTTTATTTGGAGTGAGATTAGCACAGGTACCAGAAGAACTGAAGTGAAATGGTCCTAAGTGCAAAAAACTGGAAAAGTTATAGAGATACCACTCCTTAGAGGGATTATCTCATAAATTTTGGATACTGAAAAACCGGTGGATTATTCATCGCTTACCCTCATTCCTGCTCTCTGTCTATTCCTTCGGCATTTATATTATTGCCAGAAATTTCCGATCCTATTCCAGAGGTCGGGTGTGGGCAGAGCCCACAAAAGGCAATAATTATGATGCCTTACTTGTCATGCAAAAAAATCGAAAATGATGTATATAATTTTCCTACATGGCAATACTGTAAGTACAAAGATATATTCGACAGCCGCATAATCATTAATTCGACAGCAAAATTTTACATATCTATTTCTTATCAGAAAGATTTACTTTCCATAGACACAAGAATTTTTACACCCTCATTCAACCTTATAGAA
Source organism: Bariatricus sp. TF06-38A (assembly GCF_027690675.1). Taxonomy (NCBI): domain Bacteria; kingdom Bacillati; phylum Bacillota; class Clostridia; order Lachnospirales; family Lachnospiraceae; genus Bariatricus; species Bariatricus sp. TF06-38A. The sequence goes on along the minus strand of NZ_JAQFCE010000029.1, from coordinate 14,331 downwards.
ATAGATCTATACTCTAAAAAATCAAAATTTTGTATTTATCTAGACATTCTTTCTATACTTTGGGCAATCATTAAAGTTCCTTTGTTTAAATTATAGATGCATTCTGTGCCTCAATCGACTGCTGTTTCGTTTTTCAATGACCGTTTTAGAAATAGTTAAGCAGACGATTAACCACAAACTAACGCCAGCATAATGCTCCATTGACACAATTTCAGCCTATTATATTATATAGGATAATCAAACTACCATATAAAATAAATTTTATCAATTTCTTTAATATTAAATGGATAAAAAATATTTTTTTATATTTCTCTCATTAACAATAATATTGTTAATGCTTTCCTTTTGATTGCAGTACGCTGAACAAATATATGAACCATTTATCCAAGTAATATATTTTTTATTCTTTTCAGGAATAAGTGTATTAATTTGTTTTAAATTCTGTCCAATTCCAACGCCTACGTTTTTTCCAAAGGCTTCTTTTCTAGTCCATATTTTGCAAAACTCTATTTTCTTAGCTTCTGCTGGCAAAGTATTTAAAAAATTCAGCTCATTGGTATGACATATTTGATTTATCCCTACAAAAGAAAAATTATCAATATTCTCTATGTCGACACCAATTTCTTCAATATTTGAAATCACACATAATACGGCTTTTTTAGTATGAGATATATTAAAAAAAACATTCTTAAAATTTGAAATATACGGTTTTCCGTAATAATTTTCTTCTATTTTTATATCCCTTGGATGACAACCTAATGATCTCGAAATAACCATTCGTACAATTAACTCACCATATAATGATAATTTTTTATCTATATTATAATAATAGTGACTTAATTTTTGATACCGTGCATATGATATATATTGAAGCAACCTATTTTGCATATTAAAATCATCATCTTTTATTGTCAAAAAATAACTTTCCATTTATTTTCTCCTTCGGTACATAATATTAGGTTCTTAGGCTTCTTCTGTTAGTTCTATAATAAAAAGATACGTCATTGGTTCAAAGACGTATCTTTTTACTATCAATAATAATCAACAAACATGTTTCATACTTAAATTATTTACAAGTCATATAAATTTTCTATACACCCATTTTGGATGTTCTTTATATTTTTCGCAATTTTTTCTCTAGACCAGTTCCACCATTTCTTTTCCAACAAAAGGTTAATTGTTTCTTCTTCAAATCTCTTTCTTATAATTTTTGCAGGCATACCTCCCACAATAGTATATGGCGGAACATCCTTTGTAACTAAAGCACGAGTTCCAATAATTGCTCCGTCACCAATTGTAACTCCTGATAAAATTACTGCTTCATATCCAATCCACACATCATTACCTATAATAATATCCCCTTTATTGTCCCAGGATTTTGTTACATCTTTCTTGTCTAACCCCCATTCTTCAAAAAAAAGAGGAAATGGGTATGTAGATAAGGACTTCATTGTATGATTAGCACTTGTAAATAAAAACTTTGCTCCGCAAGCTATAGAACAGAATTTTCCTATAACAAGTTTATCCTTATTTATTGGGTAATGATATAAAACATTATTTTTTTCGAACAAAGTGGGATCGTTTTCAAAATCATTATACATTGTATACTCTCCCACTGTTATATTAGGATTTGAAATAGCATATTTTAAATAAATGGTTTGCTTATCATTGGTTCTAGGATATAATTTATTTTCTGGAATAGTCATTCTGATCCTCCTAAATAGTTTTTTAATTTAAAATATAACTACTCCAGTTAATACAATACATTGTTTCATGTAATTCACCTACCTTCTTCTTAATCTATTATATAATCAACTATATTAAAATTCAATATTGTTTTCAATTTTTCTTTTACCGCTTTATAAAGATAATATGTACAGCTTTATTCCAATTTTAATATCGTAAAAATCAGAAAAATTATTTATACTCTAATTTTTTCTACCATATTTTCAAGCACACGTTATCACATTAATTAATCTTCCAATTATATAAACTATGGGCTGAGTCTTTCATATCATTTACTTTTTTCTCTAAAGCAATAATTATAGATTGGTGATACTTTTTCGCACTTTTCTTGTTTTCATTCATGTAATATATCCTCCATTTGTAATAACATACCGTTTCATATCAATTATATCTCCAGAAAATCATAACTTCTTCAGTCTATACCCCACATTGACCAATGTTTCGATAATATCATATCCCATCTTTTTTCTTATCTTCCATATCACATATTCTACTGTTCTGTATGGTATCTGATCATCATGATAATGAATCCCCCATACAGAATGATAAATATTTGTCTTTGGCATTACCCAGTTTGGTTTTAAAGCCAGTAGGTACAAAACTTCAAATTCCCTGGGTGTCAGGTCTATCTCCTTTCCTTCGTAGATAACCTGATAGGACATTGGATTTAACTGTAATTTCCCGTTGCCCAGCACTACATTCTCTTTATATTCTGGAAAAACATACTTCATGTGTATGCCTCCTCCTGATTTGTAAATTCTATTCTCATTCCAGAAAGAAATACTGGACGAAAATTGCCCGTCCAGCACCTTTTTAATCATTTCTCATTTTAATGTACTCTCTATATCCTCCGCTGCTTTCTCTATAATTTGAAGATACTCCCGGAGCTTTTCAGACTGGATATTTTCCTTTTCTACAAGCGAATTGACCAGAAAACAACTTGTTTTCATGCAGCTTAACGGATTTCTAATATTGCTCAGCAGTTCTGCCCGCATAGTACAATAATTCAATGTCCTTGTCGCTGCCTTTTCTCAAAGATCCAGTAACTGATTGATACACTCTGCTAATTCCTGCACTGGACCATTCAAATATCCACAACGAACTCTCTGCTCCAAACACTGTTCTAAAAGAATACGGTTCAAATCATTTAACAGCAGTCTACATTCTCTATTACATTCCATTTCGACAGCTCCATTCATGCACGATAATCAAAAATAGAAAATTCCTTTTTCTCAGGCCGATATTTGTACAGCAGATCATAGGCACCATAATTTTCTTCTAAGTCTTCGCTTATATAAAGAGCAGATATTCCCAAACTTTTTGCTGCATGATAAGTCATTATTGTAAGTTCTTCTCTGCTCTGTGCCTGCATTCTCTTGAATAAATCAAACATTACTACAACCTTTCTGCCTCCAGAAAAGGCACGTGCGCAGATACATCTCATTTTTTCTCTATGTTTAAGATCCGAAGAATGTTTTTGTAATAAATGTCCTATATTAAATGCCCTAACCAATTCCTCCATATTGGATTTATCTCCATCTAATAGCCTTGGCATAGAAATGTTTTCTTCAATCGTCATAAATTCAATCAGCGGAAACTCTTCTGCTGCTATTCCAAACAAACGCCTGTTTAAAAGAGAACAACTATTTTCGTCTATATCAAGCCAATCTTTATTACATACCAATATCTCACCTGTTTTCGGTTTTCTATATCCGCAAAAAATTTCAAACAGTATCCGTCCAAACTTTTCCCCACACATAAAATAGCAAACTTCTTTGGATCTTACTTCAATGTTTAAATTTTGTATATAGGCTTCCCCATCTGCCATATTTTCAACTAGAAATGGATACATAGTTTTTCTCTCCTTTTCTATAATGGAAATGCACCAGAAAACTATCCCTTATGGTTTTATCTGGCGCATTTCTTCTTGCTTCATTTGTGTTTTTAAATTTTATAACCAACCGGTTACTACTGCTGTACAGTTATTGTATCCACTCTGAACACAGTCATGAAGACAATCATTAGGATCACAATATTGCACTTCCACATCAAATGTTTCTGTCTGCATTTTTTTCTCCACTTCACCCATATTTTTCTCCTTTGCTACTACAACCAACCAGTTACTACTGCTGTACAGATATTTTCCTCTACAACACAGTCACTCAAGCAATCATCAGGATCACAATACTGAACTTCAATGTCAAATTCTTCTTCCTGTGCTTTTGGCTCCATATTCATCATAGTGATACCTCCCTTCATGAAATTATTTTAAAATTGTCAAATGACAACTTAAAAATCTTTTCTTATTTTTTCTACAATACTTTCCTTATTGAAAGATTTAAACACAATTACAGGAATCACTCCCGAAAGAATTATAGTTACAACAGATAACGTTATCGCCGACCATAGCAGCAATTTATAGGTCATAAACCAAATTGCATTACAGATTATTTTTATCATTGTACCTCCTACCAAAACAGAAAGTACAATTCCTAATACCGCTGAAGACAAAGCATATAACAATCCTTCATTTACAATAAGCCTGATCAACTGCTTTGTTGTCATGCCGATACTTTGCATAACTGCATATTCCTTTTTTCGAGTAATGATATTGGTAATCATTAAATTTATAAAGTTAATAAATCCTGACATACCTAAAATTACACTGATAAATCCACCAATGATATAAACGGTATTCTTAATACCACTCAAACTATTTCTCAGCATGATAACCGAACTGCAGCCAATTTCACCTTCCTTCTGCTCAACAAGTTTGTCTATTTGTTCCATAATCGGTACTAACTCTTCTTTATCTACGTTAAAAGAAAAACTCATCAGAGAAGGCTTTTCATATATATTCTTAAATGTGTTTTCTGAAATATAAAACATGGGAGCGTCCCCTCCAACAGCAGTAATTCCTGTTGTAACATTAGGGACTTCATACTCCGTTGAGGTCACACTCATTTGAGCAATCACTTCAAGCTCGCGCTCTTCTTCTCCATTACTGCGAACCTTGATTTTATCTCCAATTTCGCATTGGAAATCCTCCATATTTACCGAAGACTGTCCTTGTTTTTTTCGTACTGCTTCAACAACATAATTTCCTTCTTCCAGTTTTTGATATAATTCTGCAACCGATATGTCATCTGCTATTTTCAGAAAATTGCATCTCTGGAATACATTCTCATTGCAGCCATATACATTGCATACCGGAAAATCATCATATCCCAATGGAATATAATACTGTTCCACCATGATACCGGCTTTTCCATCCTCTTTCACTAAATCTGCTTTATCGTAAGTAAGTCCATAATCAATCGTAACATTTCTGTCATCTAACGTATTTTTATAAATAAGTCCTTTATCTTCAATATCAAACTGATCTTCAACAAGTTCTACTATGTTCTCGTCAAGCCTGTCTGTATGATGTATATAGCCTTTGATATTGTTGAAGGTATTTCCATTCGCAATTACCACATCTGCTGCACACTGCTCTTTTAGTGCTTTTTCTATATCAATGCTATTTACAATAATTAAAGTAGAATTAAACAGCATACAGCAAAGTGTCATGGATATAACGATAAATACGCTTCTTTTTTTCCTCCTCTTCACATTTGATAAAGCCAACCTCCAAACAGAAATTTTCTTGGTATGCTTTATCTTCTTGCTTTTCTCCGTTTTCTCAGAATATCTGAGTGCTTCCATAGGAGAAATTTTAGAAATTATATTGATTGGTTTTCTTACACTGACCAATACAGTAAAGATAGTAAAAACGGCTGCTCCTAAAAAGATAATTATGTTTGGCGAAACCTCTACCGATAGATTTGAATACTCATTTGTAATAAATCCAATCGCAAATGACAGTATTGCCTTTCCAAGAAAATATCCGATTAATAATCCACATGGCAATGCAATTAGCAATAACCATAATGTCTGAATACGGACTAAAAATTTTATCTGTTTTTGGGTAGTTCCTATTGTTTTAAGTAAACCGTATTTCTGCACATCCCGCAAAACTGAAATTTCAAAAATATTGAAAATGAGTAAATAACCCGCAAATACAAAAAGCAATGCAAAAACCAAACCAATAATAAGAACAGATACAGTCATTTCTGGATTGGTAATTCTATTAACTGCATAAGCAATATAATTTTCTGCATTGGCATCTTCTGGATTTCCACCCAGGCTCAGCACAATATTCTGAAGTTGTTCTTCCATATTATTCGTATTTTTTAATGCTATATCTGAAAAATACGTTCCGGCATATTGCCTGTCTTTGTCAAAGGTATATGGAAATATTTCTTCATTTTCCTGCATAAATTTATCGGATACTAACATCAGACTCGTTTGCGAATTTGGTGCTTCCCATATTCCAGAAACCACCATCTTATATTGATGAATCTGATTTCGTAATTCAAATTCTATTTCAACTTCTGCGCCTACTTTAGGCTTTATTCCCAAGCTTTCTAATGCCCTGTCTGTTGTTGCAATTTCATTTTCTTTTGTAGGCGCACAACCTAATGTAGGAACGGAAAAGGTTAATTCCTGCTCAATAGAATCCATATAATCTAATTCTATATTATGTGTTTTCGCATTGCTTAAAAATCCAATCGGTCTTCTAAGACCGACAAAATCAACTCTTTCATCTTTTGATAATTTTTCAAACTGTTCCTCTGTCATGTAACGTATATCAGCATCTGCTTTACTTCCTTTTTGTTTCTGCAAAGTAAGCTGGACTGACTCATACGCTCCTACCCCTGTTGTTATTAGGGTAGCAAATAATACCGTTGTTAAGATCATGGCCAAAACAGCAACGATATTCCTTGTTCTATTTTTCAAGAAATCTTTCTTTGCTAGTTTCAGCATACACTTCTTGTTTCTGGTCGAATACACGCTGTCCCCTCCTGTTATTATATGTCCATAATCTTTCCATCTTGAATTCTGATAATCCTATCTGCCATTTGTGCTAAATTCATATTATGGGTAATCATAACAATAGTTTGACAGAACCGCTTACTGGTTTGCTTTAACAATCCCATCACTTCAAGGCTTGACTGCGTATCAAGATTTCCTGTCGGTTCATCGGCCAAGACGATAGCAGGCTTCGTAATCAAAGCTCTGGCAATCGCAACTCTCTGCTGCTGTCCTCCCGATAAATCGCTTGGTAAATTTTCCAGTTTTTTATCAATTCCTAAAATCGTGATAATTTTATCCAGGAAATCCTGCTCCACTTCATTCCCATCCAGCTCTACTGGAAAAACAATATTTTCATAGACATTTAATATCGGAATTAAATTGTAATTCTGAAAAACAAATCCAATATTCCTTCTACGAAAAATTGTTAATTCTTCTTCGTTTAGCTGCCCTATGTTTTTTCCCTTTACTAAGACATTTCCGGAAGTGGGGATATCCAATCCCCCAATCATATTTAGTAACGTGGATTTTCCACTTCCAGAAACGCCTACAATAGCAACAAATTCACCTTCCTCTATTTTCAATGAAATACCGTCCAATGCTTTCGTGATATTTTCACCTGAACCGTAATACTTTTTCAAGTCCGTTGTTTCAAGTATGGCCATACTGTCGATTCCTCCATCCCGCAATTCTTTTAGCTTCTATAAATCCACAACCATATAGGGTTTAAGATTTCCTTTATATCCATAATTTCACCTTCCCATGCTATTGAAAAACTCCTCTATTTCTACAGAGTCAAAATAAAATTCTGTAATTTTTCCATTTGTAATTCGATATAAAGCCGGAACTCCTGCAATTAACATATCTTCGTATTTTGTAATAGAAGCATAATCAATTTCTGGTGTCTGAATATCCGTATAGATATCCCCTACCTGTGAACCAGGGAATGCCGGAATATCCTCTGGAGTAATGGTCACAAAATTGAAGCGCATACGTTTTCCATAATCATTCTTCATATTTTGATATTTTTCTTCTGATTCGCCTGGTAAAAATACCTTATTTCCATCACTATCCACATATCCTATCTTTTTGTTATATTTGGATCGCGTTGCCGCCCAATTATATTTCTGTAAAGGACGGTTTTCTCTTAAAGCATAATCTACAAAATATACATTATCATTTTCTGCCGCAAAATTCAGCATTTTATCTTTCACCTGATTACAAAACGGACACTGAACCATGTAAAAATAAACGTAGTAATCCTCCTGGTTCTGGTTAAACATATCCTTCAAATTGATTTTCGTAACATTTTCGTATGGATCTTCCTCTGAAACTGCGATAGCAGCCTCTTCCCCTGTTGAGTAAGCAAGAACACTTTCTGCATTGAAAGATACGGTCATCACTGTAGCTGCTGTTAATAACCCTACTGTTTTTAAAAGTCTTTTTCTATTCTTCATAACTAATTCCCCCATAATAGTTTTTCTAAATGTCCTTTTTGTTTTTCACAAAACTTCTGGAAGATTTCCTCATCACTCTGCATTCCCAAAGTAAAATTGATACAAGAATGGCAAAACAGGTTCACATCACAGTCTTTACATTTTTCCATTCTCCAAGGTCTTAACTTTTCCAATTTCTCTTTCCATGCCGGGTTCTCAATAATTTCTGTAATCGGTGTTTCCAGCAGATTTCCCATAAAAAGATTTTCTAAATTGCTAAGTGGAGCACAAGGATATACATCTCCGTTTTCACTGATATTTAACTCCTTTTTACCAGGCTGACATAATGCACAGCTTAAATGCTGCTTTTCTAATTTCTCTATATATTCCATTGATGGAAGCAATTCTCTTTGGTTCTCTTCTCCTCTTCCTGAAGGAGCAAATCTTCGGATCAATGGTTTTACATCTAACTCTTTACATAATTTATAAAAGTCCTGATTATGTCCATAGGTATATTTTGTTTCCAACATGGAAACAGATACTTTTTCCATTCCAGCTTCTTTTAATTTTTTGATCCCGGCAATCACCCGGTCATAAATCCCTTCTCCTCGCACTTTTGTACAGCTATAGGAATCAAAACCATCAAGACTGACGGAAACACCATCAACATTCTTTTTAATGATTTCCATAAGCCGGTCATTCAGCAGCAACGCATTTGTAGACAAGGTAATTGCACCTTTATAATTTGCCCTTAAATATTCCAGTATCTCGCAGAAATCAGGACGGATTAACGGTTCCCCACCGGTCAGGTTAATCTGTTCTGGATTTAAAACCAACACCTGATCAATCACCTTTTTCCAGTCTTCCGTATTCATGTGATCTACTTCTTCTATACAAGCAGACGCCACACAATGTTTACATCTTAGATTACACCTATTGGTCAAAGAAAGATATACGATCTGATACGGATAGGTTATCTCATTTTTCATCTGTTCTTCCGAAATATAAAAATGAATCCGACACAGTTCCTGAAATAACTTATAGGCATTTTTCTTTACCACAGTATCTTCTTCCTCAATGGTAAAATCCCCATTGTTCTCTTCCAGATATTTTTCAAGATACTGAAAATAAGCCTCTGAGGTTTTTACAAATCCTCCGTTTCTGGTGTTACACAAAACAACTCTTTCTTCACGTACTAAAACTTTTGCATTTGGACTTCTCATATACATATCCGATTCCCTCCTTTACAACTCAATGATAAAGTCTGCATTTTTTTCTGCATCCGCTTCATGCGAAAATAAAATAACAATGCTATTCTGTTTCAAGTGTTCTATAATATCATAAAATTCTTTTTTAGAAACACTATCCAGGTTTGATGTAGGTTCATCAAAAATATATACAGAACGTTCTCTACATACTGTCCGGATAATACCAATTTTCTGTGCCTGCCCACCTGAAACGCTTCCAGTATCAATAAGCTCCGACTCTAATGTACGCCCCATTTCTTCCAAATCTTTATAAAATGATAATAAAGAAATATATTTTTCTACCGGAATAGAATCATTAAGAGCAATATTATTTCTTATAGTGTCACGAAAAATCGGCGGCTTTTGAAAACAAATTCCTATTGTTTCTGTAAGTATTTCCCTGGAAAAATTAGTAATGCTTTTCCCATCTAATAATATAGTTCCTGAAAAGTCATTCCAGATTTTTAACAGGATACCAGCCAGTGTACTTTTTCCTGAACCATTTTTCCCTTTAATCAGATAAATAGAGCCCTTCTCAAGACACATATTCAAATTTTTTCTATATACTTTTACATCTTTATAACTGAAATTCACATCTTTTATTTCAATTTTTGATATATCCATTTGCTTCACCCTACAATCTCATTGATTCTGTCCATTGATACTTTCGCCTTTTGGAACTGTCCAATTACAAGCATAATTGAGGACAACGGATTAAACATTCTTTGTGTGTACATAATAATCACTGTCAGCTCTCCAAACTGTACCTGTCCGTTAATCACCATAACACCACTGATTGCCAGTACAGTCAAAAATGTAGCGGTACTAATAAGTTGCGGTACCGAACGGTTATAGGCCATTAACATATTTTGCCTTAAAATTTCATTTCGCAAAGAAGTTTCATTCCTGCAAAATTTATCTATATAGTAATTTCTTCCATTTAAAGCCAGATACTCGTAAAGGTTACTTACAAACTCCTTAATCAAACCATTCCCAATGTCCATTTTTCCCATTACTTTTCTGGACTGCCCCATGATTTTTTTGTTAAAGAAAATCTGGATAGCAATAAGAATCGGATAAATTAAAAGCATAAACCAAAATATAACCGGATTGATCTGTATCAGGATTACCGCTGTAATAATCACAGTCACAATTTGTATCAGCAGATCGGAAAGCATACGGGAAGATAACATTTCTATATTATTAACGTCTGCATTCATGCTGGTCATAAACAGATTTGATTTCTTCTCTATTTCCTTTCCATCAACCTGAAACATTGCTTGTATCAACAATAACTTGATTTTAACAATAAAGCCATTTGACATTTTGCAAAACAGATAACTCAATGCCAATGCTACTGTAATAGATACAAGCTGGCATATAGCCATATATGCAACATTGGAGATCACTGCCCCTGGATCTTTTGCCGGAACTGCCTTATCCAGAATATTGGTAATTAACTGGGGATAAATATAGGTCACTATAGCGTCCATAACTACCAATATAATTCCAAACAGATAACCCCATTTATACTTTCGTATCTGCTCCAAAACAACATTCTTTTTCTTCATAACACACATTCCTTCTCAAATGTTCAACCAGATTATACAGGGTACAAACATCACCTACTTTTATGGTATAATAATCCAATTTTGTAATTTTTAATTCCCCATATATCCCGCTGATAAAATCATAAAAATTAAAGAAATTCACGCCTGTAATTTGGGAAAGAAATGGATACCTGCTGATTTCGTCAAGGGAAGATGTGCAGCCAAATTCAAACAATCTCCTGTGTACCTTTTCCAAAATCATCTGTCCCACTTCATCAGTCTGGAGCTTGCCTACACACTCTAAATCAATTTTTTCTAAAGGATCCTCTGTCTTTTCCAGTATGTTTAATGCTTCCTGTATGCTTTTTATACTCGGTGCTGTCTGCATAGCTCTGGCCAGAATACCTGCCACATAAGCATTTCCCTTTGAGGTTCCCTTAAAAAAATTATATCGTCCAGATTTTCCTGCAACAAATATCGGTGAAATATCCGCCAGAACCTGAACGCTTGCCGCCCTGTCTACAAGAACTTTTTTCTTTGCATCTGGTAATAATTCCCCCACACCAATCACACTTTTATAAATTGCCGGTATGGTATCCTTTGCATTATTACATTCCGAAGCACAGATAATCTTTCCCTGTTTTTCCAAGTCATTACAAATGTCCCTCAATTCCTTTTCCATAGCAGGATCAAGAATTTGTGTTACGGAAAGGCTCAAACAGATGAGATTCACCTGTAGTTCCCTGCACTTTTTTAATGCGGCAAGCAGTAAAGAACTGGTCGTTTTTCCTAATTCATTTACAATTTTTATAGGATAAAATTGCGCCTGCTCTGCAAATTGTAAGATACAATCGATACAGTTAGTTCCATGACCAAAAACATCATCAAAATTTTCCTCTTCAACAATTCCATTTTCTTCTGCACTCTTTTGAAAAGAGAATCCCTGAATTACATGCTCCATGATTTCCTGATTTTGTGTATCTACACCGGAATCTACAACTGCCACTTTGGGACTATACATGTAATCCCTCCAATATATATTTGTACTTTTTATAAATTCGATAAACAATATCTCTTTCGTTGCACTGGAAAGCAGAAACGGTGTAGTAATCTCCGGTATATGCTTTATTAATCAGTTTGCATACCTGGCTGGAACAATTTTGCTTAAATGTGCAATCTCCACACCCTGTCACTGGAATTTCATTAATCTTACGGAGCGCCTCCAGTTTTTCCGGCTGTAATCCTTTCCAAACATCGCCAAGCCAATAATCCACTTTATCAGCAGCTAATGCACATGGGTAAATTCCACCATCCGCAGATATATGGAATGTATTTGTTCCACCGTCACAGCCAGTACGTCTTCTGAAGGTTGCCTCTTTAATATTAAATAATAAATACTGCGCTGCTTTTTTATCTTTTTCTATCATGTAATCCATGATTTTTTCGTAGTTTTCATAATATATCTGCATATCTTGTTGGTTCCATGCAGCTCCGGCATCTAATGCAAAAGTTACTACTCCCATATTCATCTGATCCAGATAAATATAATTTTCAGCCATAGCCGGAAGGGTTTCCTTATTGACAGTCATTCTGACCCGGATATATTCACCCTGTTCTTTTAAAAACTTTAAGGTTTCCATTATTTTATCAAAGGAAGACTCACCATTTGGATAAATACGGTTTGTATCATTTGTTGTCCTGTTTCCATCAATGCTTACAGAAATCTGTACCTTACCCTTTATAAAATCGTAAATATCCTTTTCAAACACTGTTCCATTTGTTGTCATTGTAAAAATGATATGACCATCATACCGCTCTTTTAAGGTTTCTACAATATACCGAATAACATCAAAATTCAGTAATGGCTCACCACCATGTAAAGCCACATTAATCCGTTTTCCTGCTGCAACAGTTTCATCAAATTTGTCGGTAAAATATTTGATTGTCTGTTCTGCTGTTTCCAATGTCATTGTTTTAGGCTGCTTATGTACATAGCAGTATTTACAAGCTAAATTGCATCTTTCGGTTACCCAGAATGTAATATTCATACGGTTTCCCCCTTTCTTATGGAATTAGTATACTTACAAAATCTTACCAAATTATTACACTAGAAAAATATGTATAAATACAAAAGTGTCCCTGTAGGAAAACCTACAGGGACAAATGTTAAGTTTTCTTGGTATTTCTACCAAAGTGATGTTACCACCATATCACAGTTATTCGTCCCTTCATGCTTACAATCATGAAGACATTGATCTGGATCACAATACTGGACTTCTACGTCAAACGTAGCTTCCTGAATTCTTTTCTCCATTTTTTCATATAGTCTTCCTCTCGTCTTACCAAATTTCTGTAAAATGTGCATCACAGTTGTTCGGACCTTCATGATCACAATCGTGATAACAGTCACTTGGATCACAGTACTGTACTTCTACATCAAATGTAGTTTTTTGAATTCTGATTTCTAAATTTTCCATAAAAATATCCTCCTTTACCATAATGAAGTTACATGTGTGTTACACCAATCCGATGCTGTTAAACAGTCATAGTCACAATCATCTGGATCGCAATACTGAACCTCTACATCAAAAAGTTCTTCCTGCATTTTCTTTTCAAGTTCTAACATGTTCTACACCTCCCTTCATTTATATTCTGGTTTATCAGCATTTTTATGCTGTAAATCATCTTACCTACAAATTTCTAGTTTCGCACAAGTAAGTTTCTTAAAATGATATTAAGTGTTTAAAGTAAGTTATCATTCTGAAACACAAATCCGACATGCTTTCTTCAATACACTGTCAGTTCTTCTGATTTCATCTTTGTTATGTCGTTTCCATGTATCCGAACTGTTTTCTCCCTCGAATTATCCAATTCTGCCCAATATATTTAATAATGTAATTCTACCACAACCTAACAGTCCAACAGCAGCTACGAACTCACCTCCTTCAATCAAAAGATTGACATAATCCAATACCTTTACACAAATATCTCCAGTACAACAATACTTTTTTAATTTGATGTTTCTCATCTCACGTTTTATTTTAATATAATTTATAATCCTTACTGAATTATTACAGATATAAAAATAAATGTACTTCTAAACTAGAAAATGACCCTTGCATTAAAATCAAGGACCATTTTCTATAATTTACCTTTTTTTACCAGAGTGTTGTCATATCAACATCACCTTTATTGATGCCTTCATATTTGCAATCATGATAGTCGCCCTGCATTTTACCAAATCTCTGTAAAATGTGCATCACAATTATTTGGACCTTCATGATCGCAATCATGATAACAGTCACTTGGATCGCAGTACTGTGTTTCTACATCAAACGTTGTTTTCTGAATTCTGATTTCTAAATTTTCCATAAAATTTTCCTCCTTTACAATAATGAAGTTACATGTGTGTTACACCAATCCGATGCTGTTAAACAG
>NZ_JAQFCE010000028.1:0-43875 GCF_027690675.1 Bariatricus sp. TF06-38A | reverse complement strand
TTTCATGTTTGTCAACAACTTTTTTAAATTATTTTTTGTCGCTTTTTATTTTTATCAGCGACAACCTCTATATAATATCATGTGTATCTTGTTTTGTCAACACATTTTTTGAGGTTTTTATTTTTATTTTCAAAGGCTACCTTACATCCCTTATTATAAATAAAAATCCATCACTTTTCCGTGACAAATTTTTATAATACCATTATCAGTTTCTATTGTCAAGCCTTTTATCTCAACATTGTTGCAATTTTCATAATTATATTATTATCATATAAAAAACTAAGAATCTGATCTTCTCTGATCATTCCCATTGCCTGCTTTCCTATCGTTGTTGTATACAGAAGCGTAATTACGATAAACAGGATCCCTACTATAATAAATGAAATCGTCGACCCTACCAGAACTCCTGCCAGCCTGTTCAGAATTCCCAGAACCGGAAGTGCTGTCACAAAATCAAGCGCAAACACAACCGCTCTTATCACAATGGTTGCAAACAGGAATGTTACCAGAAATGCGACAATCTCGATAACCAGCTTTGCAAAATATTTGCTTACATATTCCGCAAATGTCGTTACCCCAAGCTTCTGATAAACTTCACTGTTATTATTTTCCAGAAGAAGATTCTTAAATACATCCGGAAGATCTGCCCCCTCGATTGCCACTATCTGCATTTGCTTTGGAACCTCAGCCTCCATGATCGACTGCTCTGCCTCTTCCGTTGACACATGTCCATCGAAGATATTTGGTGAAATTCCATACTGTTGCAGCATCTCATCTGACACATTACCATTTACAATATCTTCCACGGTAATTCCTGCTGCTTCCAATGTCTGCTCAGATACACCTGCCGCTGAGAGGATTCCCCGTACCTGCTCTTCCGTAAATCCCGAATTTGTATCCGCTTCTCCCGCGAAGGCTTTTGTCATCGTTTTTATACACTGCTGTTCTACCATCTCATCAATCGGTGTAAGCGAATAAATTGCTTTGCTGACATACGGCGTTGCAAAATACACAACCGCCAGCGTAAGGATCGTCGCCCCAAGCGATACAGCAATCCTGACAGCACCTTTGGCAAATCCTACAATGGCTCCTATTGCTATAATGCCCCCGACAATTACCAATAAAATATTTACTTCCATACTCTACTCCTATTTTACAAGCCGTACCTCTGCAAGTCCGTCTGCATTCATCACTAGGTACTTATTGATTCCGAAAATCGGAATTACTTCTTTTATCTCATATTCTGTCGTTCCTTCAAATTGCTTCACACCAAGCTTGGAATAAATCAGGCAAGAAGTCCCATCATACATGATAACATTTCCATCTGCAATCTTTACATTTCCATATTCCCCGGTAAATGTTTTAGATAATTTCTGATTTCCTTCCATATCATACAGGCGAAGCTCATATTCTCCGCTTTCTTCTTTCAGTATGAACCCAAGATATTCATCGTCATGGAAAAAGCTTTTAATCTGCTTATCCAGCTTTACTGTTTTAGAAAGCTTTGGCTTGTCCGTTTCCTTATAGATCATAAACGACTGATCTCCGACCAGAACAGACTTCTTCTCATCTATAAAAAACGAAGTCGGAACAATTGTGTTTTTGTAAACATCATCAGCAACCTGATATTCTTTGTTTGCTTCTTCTGTATTATCAAAATTCAGGTATCCGACTCTTGTTGCCTCGACACCATCCGCTACACACAAATATGAAATCTGAAGTCTCGTTCCGTTCGGCGAAAGTGCGATTCCAATCGGGTATCCGGTTCCGGTAAGTGAAGCTCTGTGCTCTACCAGTACATTTCCTGTCGCATCATAGCACACAACCATTGGTGAATTTTCGTTATTTAAAATCGTACTGACAATTCCATTTTCCGCAACAGCTATCTTCTCGATCGGATAATTCGTATGGATTTCTCCCTTCGCGCCTTTTTCATCCATAACATAAATATCATTTCCACCGCGCTCTGCGACCGCCATCGCTTTTCCCGACACATTGATAACCGGATCCTTAATCTGATAAGACTGGTTCCACTGCTCTACACCTTTTTTATTGATATACGCAATTCCATCCCGTCCGTATTTGAGCATTCCGTCTGCATATTGCAAATATTTCAGATCACTTGATTCTGTCTCTTTATTTTTATAGCTTTGCAGAGTCCGTAAGCTTGTATATGTCTGCAATTTCACAAGCAGATAGCTGCTGATCAGCGCAAACACAAACGCCAAAATCGTTACCGCCGTCTTTATTCTCTTTTTTACTTTGTACGCCTTTATCTTCTCTTCCAGGTTTTCTTCCGGATCACGTACCTTTACTATCACATCCATAACCTGTCCTTTTCCTGTCGTTAGTTTGTTGTTAGTATACCACAGTTTTTATTCATATGTACAGAAAACTACGGCAGAATCAATTTCTGTCCGATAAAAATCAGGTTTCCGTCCGACAACCCGTTCATTCTGCAGATCGCATCTACATGTCCACTGTCCCCGTATACTTTCTTGCTGATTTTGGCTAGCGTATCGCCTTTTTCTACAATATAAATATCTTCACTCATTTCCTGCATTGTGCTCATCGAAGAATCATCGACCTTTTCTTCCTCTGTCGAAGCAGAATCAGAGCCCTCTCCCTGCTGTGGCATCGGATCCTGCTGTTCCTCTGTCTGCGGATCATTCGTCTGCTCTGACTGAACGGTATTCTCATTTTGTTGCTCATTTGCTGCTTTTACTGTGCCACTGGTTTTCTGCGTTTTTTCCTCGCCCTGCTTCATGATCGAATTACGTATAAATTCCAGGGATGACTGGACACTTTTCATTTTCCCATAATTGTTCAGGGTTGTCACACCCATGATCAGAACCACAATTACCAGAAACACGCTCGCCACGTATGTCAGCCTGGAAGTTTTCTTCTGTTCCTGCGCCTCAAATCTTTCTTTTACAAGGTTGCGAAAGTCTTTTGCAGCCTTATCTTCCACAACTTCACTGGGTGTCACGCCAATCTTTTTCCGTGCCGTAATCATATAACTCTGCATTGCAGCATTTTTTTCATAATAAACATAATGCCCGCCAATCTGCATCAGCTCTTTATATTTGTAACAATAATACTGTTCTTCCACCTCTGCATTATCTTTTAATATGAAAATAGTATTTCTTTCGGAAAAATATTTTTCATGGGTATTGAATATCTTCGTATCTATCACCATTCGCACGCCCGGTCTGCAGAGCATCCAGCCAATCATCGTACCCTCTTCAAAATATTCCTTTTTCTCCTGCTCTGCTTTTTCAAAATTCTCCTGTGAAATGATTTCATTTTCATCACCGGAAAATTCCATGCAGATCGCGCCAAAAATATAGAGACACTCCTGTCCTTCTGTTACTTCTTTTTTACCGACCAGAAATGCACCTGCCTGTTCCTTATCTGCTTTATCACAAATCTGATTCAGAAATGTATCTACATAATCTTCCACGTAAATCTTCGGAGTATCACTCACATTTCCTATCTGACGTACATTTTTTGGAAATTTGTTTTCCATAATACTCTCACCTCATTCTGCATATTTTGTAGTTTAGGCTATCGTATCATATGGAAAGCACACTTTTTATCGCTTTGTGTCTACTAAATAGGAAAATCGTTCGACAATCCTGTCCATTCCCCGTTTTTTCTTTATCGGATCGCTCTCCTTCCGCTGTGCAGTCTCAAAACTGCCGCAATACTTGTCAGCAAGTGTCGTAATCCATCCTTCTTTTGTCCGCGGCACAGAAAAAAGTGTGACCGGCCACATATGGTTGATGATAATATCCCGTTCGATGCTATTCAGATCAAAAAATTTCTCTGCGTTCATGAGCGCTCTTTTCGGATGTGTCATCCCATGAAAATGATCCCCTGTCCGCTTTGCATGGGTATGCCAGTCGTACAAAAACAAATCATGCAGCATTCCCGCACGCGCTGCTGACCTTGCATCCAGTCCAAGTGCCTTACACCAGATATAATTATAGTAAGAAACATGAAGACAGTGCTGATAACAGTTTGTCACTCCATGATGCGGATAAAGCTTCATTCTCAGCACTACCGGATGGGTTGCAATATCTTTGATGCATTCATAAAACTGTTCAAATTCTTCATCCTGCTCCTCCGGTGTTTTATTTTTCTTTTTTAATTTATCATTTAATTCAGTTATCGTTTTCTGTAATTTTTCCATTCTGGTTACCCTCTTTTTTCTGCCGTGTTTCTTTTCCCGGCATACTTTAAGTATACCAAAATTTCTTTTGTTCCACCTCATTCTTTTCTAAAGAATTCCTTATGATTTTGTGATGTTTCTGTGATTCATATTGTTTCTTTCAAATTCCTGGTATAAAATAGGGCGGAACAAAAATGAGGAGGCTGATTGTAACATGAAACAGATTTATGAAGACCTGTCAGACGATACTGACTTTGATATCATTGATCTGGATGACGTACCGGATCGGGATACCGTAAAAAGGCGTAAAAAGAAATCTCAAAGAGATGTAAATAAAACCAACAAAAGCGAGGACGTAAAAAAGAAGGAACACTCTTCCACCGAAGATCCTTCAGAGAATTCACGAAAGGCGCGGTCTAAAAAAGCCCGGAAACGTACTTCCGGAAACTCTGGAAACGGCAGTTCAAAAGCTTCCGGGAAAAAGCGTTCCACTCCATCCGCTTCGATCATCACCACTCCGGTGAAAAAGACCGTGCAGACCGGCGCAAAAATAACCGGCAAACTCCTGCAGACCGGAGCCCGTGGCGTAACGCTTCTGATGATCGCCGTAATTGCATTTAATATTTTCAAGAATTTCTGGAGCTGTTATCCGGTATATGGTTCACTTGCCACAGCGGTAAATGCCAAGAATTATACGCTCGGTGCCTTCCTTGGCGTCGCAGCATTTCTGCTGATTATGGAGATTATTTTCTTCCTGTGGGCACTGACCGGACCATGTGCTTATGGAGACAGGGGAACAAAACGTGTCGATACCGGACGGGGGCTTTTCTCTTTCCTGTTCATCGGTATAACTGTAATTGCTGCCGGAATGTTCTGGAATCTGATTCCTTCTTCTCCATCACCACTGACCGGTCTTGCCGGCGGTCTGCAGCTGTATGGAAGTCTGAAAGGAATCCTTCTTCCATTATGCGGAATTGGACTTGTAAGCTGTATTATACGGAAAATATTTTCCTAGAACGGGAAATATGCCACTCTCAAAATATAACTGGTTATAGTACCACTGGTCTGGTGCTGTATCCTTCCCACTCCCACAGCGGATCAAGAACTTTCATCCATAACAAAAATGCCAGTCCCGATTTACACCGGTTCTGGCATTTTTATTATAGATTCTCAAAATCCTTTTTTATTATTTTACAAATGCTTTTACTTTTTCGCAGATGCCGTCTGCATCAAGTCCGTATTTCTTGATCAGTTCAACTGCCGGACCAGATTCCCCGAACGTATCCATAACACCAATCTTCAGAACAGGTGTAGGAAGTTTTTCAGAAAGCACATCACATACAGCACTTCCAAGTCCACCGATAACAGAATGTTCTTCTACGGTAACAACTTTTCCTGTCTCTTTTGCTGCTGCAACAATAAGTTCTTCATCAATAGGTTTGATCGTATGAATATTGATTACTTTTGCATCGATTCCGTCTGCTGCAAGCTTTTCAGCTGCTGCAAGAGATTCGCTCACTTCAAGTCCTGTTGCAACGATTGTTACATCTTTACCTTCGCGAAGTACGATTCCTTTTCCGATCTCAAACTTATAATCCGGATTATCATTGATTACCGGCACTGCAAGTCTTCCGAAACGCATATATACCGGTCCCTGATGTTCATATGCTGCAAATACAGCTGCTCTTGCTTCTACATCATCTGCCGGGCTGATCACTACCATACCTGGGATTGTTCTCATAAGAGCGATATCTTCGTTGCACTGATGGGTAGCACCATCTTCACCAACGGAAATACCTGCATGTGTAGCACCGATCTTAACATTGTTCTTCGGATATCCGACAGAGTTACGAACCTGTTCGAATGCACGTCCTGCTGCGAACATTGCAAATGTACTTGCAAACGGAACTTTGCCTGTTGTAGCGATACCAGCTGCAACTCCGATCATGTTGCCTTCTGCGATACCACAGTCGATAAATCTTTCCGGGAATGCTTTCTTAAACATTCCTGTCTTTGTAGCTCCGGCAAGGTCAGCATCAAGTACTACTACATCATCATGCAGTTTTCCAAGTTCAACTAAAGCATTACCATAGCTTTCTCTTGTTGCGATTTTCTTTACTTCTGACATAATGCTTCACCTGCTTTCTCTAAATCTTCCATAGCGATCTTGTATTCTTCATCATTCGGAGCTTTTCCATGCCATCCAGCCTGGTCTTCCATGAAAGAAACACCTTTACCTTTTATGGTCTTGGCAATAATAGCTGTCGGCATTCCTTTTGTTTCTCTTGCTTCTTTGAAAGCAGCTGCAATCTGATCAAAATCATGTCCATCGATATTGATTACGTGGAAGTTAAATGCTTCAAATTTCTTGTCGATCGGGTATGGTGAGTTAACTTCATCAATACGTCCGTCAATCTGAAGGTTGTTATTATCTACAATTACTACCAGATTGTCCAGTTTTCTGAAGCCTGCTAACATAGAAGCTTCCCAAACCTGTCCTTCCTGAATTTCTCCATCTCCAAGAAGTGTGTATACACGATAGTCATCATTACTCAGTTTTGCAGAAATAGCCATCCCTACTGCTGCTGAGATTCCCTGTCCCAGAGATCCGCTTGACATATCAACACCCGGGATGTGCTTCATATCCGGATGTCCCTGAAGGTAAGATCCTGTATGACGAAGTGTCTTGAGGTCTTCTACCGGGAAGAATCCTCTGTGTGCCAGTGCAGAATAGTATCCCGGAGCTGTATGTCCTTTGGAAAGAACGAAACGGTCGCGGTCTGCTTTCTTAGGATCCTTAGGATCGATATTTAACTCTTCAAAATATAAATATGTGTAGATGTCTGCTGCTGACAGAGATCCGCCCGGATGTCCGGATTTGGCAGCGTGTACTGCTGTCACGATGCTCTTACGGATTTCATTTGCAGTTTTCATAAGTTCTGACTTGTTCATGAAAATATGCCTCCTGAAATAGTTTATTTTTAGTCACTTTGTCGGAAGCGCAAATTGATGCTCTTCCGACAGTAAATTATTCCGATTGTAAATTTTATTCTCCGAATACTGCTTTGTAATCAGCCTGGAATTTTGCGATACCAGCATCTGTAAGCGGATGATGTGTCATCTGTTCAATTACTTTGTAAGGAACAGTTGCAATATCAGCACCTGCAAGTGCACATTCTGTAACGTGCATTGGGTTACGGACGCTCGCGCAGATGATCTGTGTATCAATATCTCCGGCCGCTGCAAACATCTCAGCGATTTCTTCGATCAGTTCTGTTCCACGTACAGAAATATCATCCAGACGTCCAAGGAACGGCGATACATATGTAGCCCCTGCTCTTGCTGCAAGAAGTGCCTGGTTTGCTGTGAATACCAGTGTTACATTTGTCTTGATTCCTTCAGCTGTAAGAGCTTTACAAGCTTTCAGTCCTTCTACAGTCATCGGAATTTTAACTACCATGTTCGGATGGATCTTAGCGATTTCTCTACCTTCTGCAATCATACCTTCTGCATCAGTAGTTGTTGCTTTTACTTCTCCACTGATCGGTCCGTCTACGATAGATGCGATCTCTGCGATAACTTCTTTAAAATCACGTCCCTCTTTTGCGATCAGTGACGGATTTGTTGTAACTCCGCAGATAACTCCCATATCGTTAGCTTTTTTAATGTCTTCCACATTTGCTGTGTCGATGAAAAATCTCATTTCGTTTTCCTCCTTATGAACATGAAAATTCGTATTTCCCGTTATCAGGAATCTCTCTTTTTATCTGATTGCCTGACTTGGTTAAATTATATCGCAATTTACTCTGACAGGTCAATAGCCATATGTTTTTATTAGTAATTTTTCACGTTAATATTAACTATTTTATTAGTAATTTTTTGATGCCGTTTTTGGATAATTCTTTATTTTATAGCGTTTTCAGAGACATAAACTATGAAATATTACTAATATTTTTTGAATTTAAACTAATTTTTCCCTTTTTTTGTTTTCGCATAAGACGTCGTTCCACGCACGATCAGACGAGGTTCATATTCTACATGGTAGGTGCTGATCGGCTGGATCTCTGAATACTGGCTGTTCTGAGAAAGAATCTTTTTCATAATGATATCACAGGCATCCCGCCCTTTGAAAACGACAAAATGCTCGATCGTTGTCAGCGACACCTTATGCATCTTTGCAAACAGTGTATTATCACATCCCATTACGGAAATATCTGCCGGAACTTTATATTTTTCTTCGTGAAGTGCATCCAGGATTCCAAATGCGATCATATCATTTAATCCGACGATCGCAGTAATATCATTATGTTCTCTCAAAAGCTCTTTCGTCAGATCATATCCGATCTTATACTCCGAATCGATATTCGGGATGCTCATATCGATCGACTCATTTGCTGCCTTGATGATCACATTGTCTTTTAATCCAACAGCATCAAATTCTTTCAGAAATCCTTCCACCCTTTTGGAGCGCTGCTTCTGTCTGGTTGTAAGAGGTGGTGCAATATACGCTACTTTCCGATGCCCCAGATCCAGAAGATGCTTTGCCATCATCCTTCCGAGTTTGGAATTATCCAGTTCCACTGCATCTACATTCAGATGCTCATTCTGGTTATTGATAATTACGATCGGAATTTTTTCTGCCAACTCTTCTATCGTATCCATAAAACAATGACTTGGATTGCAGGTATAGATAATGCCAAGCGGTTTCAGCTCATGCATCATCCTGAGATACCGCTCCTCCATCTTCAGATCCCTCTGGGTATTGCACACAAACAGTCCATATCCCTGCTCCTTTGCACGGGATTCAATCCCCTGAAGCAACATAACATAATAAGGGTTCGTGAGGTTGGAACAAAATACGACGATCAGTTTTTCTTTCCTGCTTTCTCTGCGTGTCTTTCTTTTCGGTACTTCGTATCCCATCTCTTCCGCGATCTGTTCCACTTTACGGATCGTTTCTTTTGAAAATGATACATTATATTTTTTATTCAGGATCATGGATACCGTTGCCTGCGACACACCTGCCGCATGTGCGATATCCGAAGAGGTTACTTTCTTCTTTCTCATATCTTTACTTCTTTCAAATGCATACGTTTCCAGCACTCCTCGCAGTCCTTAAGTCACGTTAAGTCACTTAAAGTGCTGTACGTCCTTCCAGTGCACGCAGAAGCGTCACTTCATCAATATATTCCAGATCGCCGCCGACCGGCACGCCGCTTGCGATCCGGCTGACCTTGATTCCTGTCGGCTTGATCATTTTGCTGATATACATCGCAGTAGTCTCCCCTTCCAGGCTGGAATTGGTCGCGATGATCACTTCATCCACATCCCCCTGAAGACGCTCCATCAACTCTTTTAGCCGGATATCTCCAGGTCCGATCCCAAGCATCGGGGAAATTGCGCCATGAAGTACATGGTACACACCGTTATATTTTCCAGTCTTTTCATAAGCTGCAAGATCTCGGGAATTTTCCACAACCATGATCGTCTTATGATCCCGCTCCTCGCTGGCACAGATCGGGCATAATTCTTTGTCAGTAAGCGTGCAGCATTGCTTGCAGTATCTTACATTATTTCTTGCATCTACCAGTGTCGCTGCAAGCTGTTCTACCTGTTCCTTCGGCATATTAATGATATGAAAAGCCAGCCTTCCGGCTGACTTTGCTCCGATACCAGGCAGTCTTGATAATTCTTCGATCAGTTTACTGATCTGACTGCTGTAATAATCCATCTTTTACACTCCCGTTCTAGAACATTCCCGGCATTCCGCCAAGTCCGCCAGTCAGCTTGCTCATAGCGGAAGTATTTGCCTCATCGACCTGACGAAGTGCTTCATTGACTGCTGCCATGATCAGGTCTTCCAGCATCTCTACATCATCCGGATCCACAACTTCTTCCTGAAGTTTTACTTTCTGGACTTCTTTTTTACCGCTTACGGTCACTTCTACAGCTCCGCCGCCTGCAGTTGCTGTAAAACTTTTCTCTTCCATCTCTTTTGCCTGCTCTTCCATCTGCTTCTGCATCTTCTGAGCCTGCTTCATTAAATTTGCCATATTTCCCGGCATTCCGCCTCCTGGAAATCCTCCTCTTTTTGCCATAACTATAAATCCTCCTAATTATTATTCATCTTCAATCGTGATCTCCATATTGATCACTTTTTCTATATCCACAAAACTGTCTTCAAAATGGCGTCCGTTCTCCACCTGACGCACATCAATCTCCACAGTCTTGCCGATTTTTTTCTCAATCAGATCTTTTAATTCCTGCTTATGTTCTTCGCTTCCTACCACGCTGGCGCTGATCTCATCCGGCAGAACGATCAGAAGTCTGTCCTGATTGTCCACGCTGAGTCTTGCCTGCTTCAGATAGCCTCTAAGCATTCCTGATGCTTCGTTTGCAATCTTCCGGAAATTGGATGTCACCTGCTTTACATCTTCCTTCAGTGCTTTCGGAAGCTGCGGTTTTGGCTGTGGCTTCGGTGCTTCACCATTTACATAAACAACCCTCTCCTGCGGCTGCGCAACTGCAAAACTTCCTTCTTCTACCTGCTTTTCCAGTGCACGGATCCGGTCCAGAAGACTGTCCTTCGTACTCTCCATCTGCGGTTTGCAAAGCTTAATCAGTGTTACTTCCAGAAGCACTCTTTTCTGTGTTGCGTATTTGAGCTGATTTGTCAGCTCGGAAAAAATACGGATATACCGGAGCAGCACCCCGGATTCGATCATCTGTGCTTCCTCTTTCAGCTGCGCCAGATTCTCCGTCGATACATCCAGCACATCTTCCATATTATCCGAAGTTTTCACCAGAAGAAGGTTGCGCAGATACCAGGTAAAATCTGCCGCAAGCTGCGTCAGTTCTCTTCCCTGCATCACAAGCTCTTCTACGGTAGCAAGTACCTTTCCCACATCCTGGCTAATGATCTGTCTGAGAAGCCGGCTGAACACATCCGTATCCACCGCGCCAAGAACCTCAAGAACATGATCGTAGGTCAGCTTCTGTCCGAGGTAAAACGCAATGCACTGATCCAGAAGACTTAATGCATCTCGCATGGATCCGTCCGCCGCTTTCGCAATATAGCGGATTGCTTTTTCTTCTACCTCAACTTGTTCTTTTTTCATCAGTTCATCCAACCGCGCTGCGATCGTATCGATCGTAATACGCTTGAAATCGTAGCGCTGGCATCTGGATAAAATCGTGATCGGAATCTTATGTGCCTCTGTCGTTGCAAGAATAAAGATTACATATTCCGGGGGTTCTTCCAAAGTCTTTAACAGAGCATTAAATGCACCTATTGAAAGCATATGCACCTCATCGATGATATACACCTTATATCTTCCCTCCGTCGGACGGTAGGATACCTCTTCCCTGATCTCACGGATATTGTCCACACCGTTGTTGGAAGCCGCATCGATCTCAATGACGTTCATGGAAGTACCGGCTGCAATATTTTTGCACATGGTACATTCCCCACAGGGACTTCCGTCTACCGGATGCTCGCAATTGACTGCCTTTGCAAAAATCTTCGCTACTGTTGTCTTTCCGGTTCCTCTTGTGCCACAGAACAGATATGCATGTCCGATCCTGTCCGCCTTTATCTGATTCTTCAGCGTTGTGATAATATGATCTTGTCCTTTTACGTCTTCAAATTCCGCAGGACGGAATTTACGATACAGGGCAGTATATGACATGTTAAATTACTCCTTTACTCATCGCCAAAACTGATTCCGACAATCTTGGCTTCTTTGATGATATCCGCTTTCGGATCTACCATCTTCAGCTTTCCGGCAACCTCTCCAAGCGGAACCTTGCGGATGTTGCCGTTCTTGATTCCTACCATATATCCGTAGTCCTCTTTTAAGATCAGGTCTGCTGCTGCTGCTCCAAGTCTGGTTGCAAGCACACGGTCATACGGACACGGGCTTCCACCTCTCTGCGTATGTCCCGGCACTGTGATACGAACCTCCTGATCCATACGGTTCTGGATCTTCTCTGCAAGCTCATATGCCACAGACGGATAGCCCTTCTTTTCCTGTTTTTCTTTTAATTTTTTCTTCGGAAGGGCTGCATCTTCTTTTGTGATCGCGCCTTCTGCAACCGCGATGATCGTAAAATGCTTTCCTGCCTCTGTACGGCTCTTGATCGCACGCACTACGTTATCCACATCATACGGGATCTCCGGGAGAAGAATAATATCTGCTCCGCCTGCGATTCCGGCATGAAGTGTTACCCATCCTACTTTATGCCCCATAACCTCTACAATAAATACACGGCTGTGTGAAGTTGCAGTTGTATGGATTCTGTCAATTGCTTCCGTTGCGATATCTACCGCACTCTGAAAGCCAAATGTCATATCTGTTCCCCACAGATCGTTGTCGATCGTCTTCGGAAGTGTAATCACATTCAGTCCTTCTTCTCTTAACAGATTCGCAGTCTTATGTGTTCCATTTCCTCCCAGTACTACTAGGCAGTTCAGATTCAACTTGTGATAAGTATGCTTCATCGCTTCGACCTTATCGATCCCATCCGGTCCAGGTACGCGCATCAGTTTAAACGGCTGTCTGGATGTTCCGAGGATTGTTCCACCCATCGTCAGTATTCCCGAAAAATCTTTTGCTGTCAGCATCTCAAAGTTCGAATAAATAAGTCCTTTATATCCATCCTGAAATCCATAAATTTCCACATCGTTTCGTTTTGAACAAAGTCCTTTTACGACACCTCGCATGGCTGCATTCAGTGCCTGACAATCCCCACCACTGGTAAGCATTCCAATTCTAAACATAATTGTCCATCCTTTCCCTGTTCATCTTTTCCAGATCAGTCTGTTATTTTCAGTTATAATCCCTTTGTATTATAACCGATTCCCGAGTCCTATACAAGCAATAGTTCTGCTGCAAAACCGATACATACCGCATCCTGGTCTGTCATTTTGAATCACATCTGGCGAAATGCACAGCACAGATTGACTTTTTGTTCCGGAATGGATATATTATAGAAGTGAAACAGTTAGTGCAGGCATACATCTGATTTTTTGTGATCACATCAAACTCTGCACGTAAAAATTTATAAAAGAAAGTCAGGTATTCTCATGGAAAGAAATGAATTGTGCTGGTGTGGCAGCGGAAAAAAATACAAAAAATGCCATCTTATGATCGAAGAAAAGATCGCATATCATGCAGATAAAGGAGAAATCGTTCCGACAAGAGATATGCTCAAGACCATTCCTCAGATTGAAGGAATCCAGAAAAGTGCAGATCTCAATACTGCCGTACTTGATCATGTAGCTGCTCATATCCACGCAGGCATGAGTACAGCCGAAATTGATAAATTAGTTTATGACTATACAACCGAACACGGCGGAATCCCGGCACCGCTTAATTATCAGGGATTCCCAAAGAGTGTGTGTACTTCTATTAACAACGAGATCTGCCATGGTATTCCGGATGAAAATATTATTCTGGAAGAAGGCGATATCATCAATGTGGATGTATCTACCATTCTGGACGGATATTTCTCAGATGCATCCCGTATGTTTATGATCGGCAAGGTCAGCGAACGTGCCGAAAAACTGGTTCGTGTCACACAGGAATGTGTCGAACTTGGACTTGCGCAGGCAAAACCATGGAACCATCTCGGAGACATTGCAGATGCGATCAATTCACATGCAAAAGCAAATGGTTATTCTGTTGTAGAGGAAATCGGCGGACATGGTGTTGGTCTTGAATTCCACGAAGAACCTTGGGTAAGCTATGTTACACCAAAGGGAAGCGAAATGCTTCTGGTTCCGGGTATGATCTTTACCATCGAACCGATGATTAACGAAGGCAGTCCGGAATTCTTTGTTGATGAAGACAATGACTGGACGGTTTATACCGAAGATGACGGACTTTCTGCTCAGGTAGAATACATGGTCCGCATTACGGATGATGGCGCTGTCGTTATGACAAAATAATTTTCTATTACAAAAAGGACCGGATGGCGAACTGCCATCCGATCCTTTTACTATTACTATTTATCTTATATTTCTAATTCTGTTTTGCGTTTTTTCTACGTTCATCCAGTTCTTTTCTGACTGTCGGATATACCTTATCGATTCCCATAAATAAATACCAGATGATTAAAACAACGACTGTGATAGCCAGTGGCAGATATAAGAACAGACTCTTAATTGCAAAGATCGCACTGTCCGGCTGAACAGCTGCCGTTCCATTATAATTTCCTGCCGCAAGGATCCATCCAAGTGCTGCTGTCCCAAGACCTGTTCCGATTTTCTGTCCAAAGCTGGTTACACTGTAAGTAAGTCCTTCTTCTCGGATTCCGTCTTTCCATTCACTGTAATCCACTACGTCTCCAACAATTGCGAACAGGCAGGAATACAATGCCGCATGACCAATTCCCTGTAAAACCAGTCCTCCATAAATCATCGGAAGATTGACCGGTCCTGCAATTTCAAGAATAAGTCCTGCTCCATAGAACAGGAAGCCCACAAATAATGCTTTGATCTTTCCAAATTTTTTTGCAAAAATAGGGATCAGCATGATCGTAAGGATCGTTGGAATATAGTTAAATAATGTCATTGTACTGTTGATCATCTCATTGCCAAGTACATATTTTGCATAATAAATTCTTGATCCACCGGTAAGTCCGAGTGATGTATAAATAATTGCAAATGCTAATGTGATCAGAATAAAGTATTTATTGCTGCAAAGAATTTTAATAGTCTTAATCGGGTGTGTTTTCTTCTTTTCAGTCACTTCCGGTTTGATCGGTTTATATCTTTCTTTTGTTCCGGCAAATGTTGTAATAAACATTCCAAGTGCTACGATCGCATAAATAATACTCATGCAGGTCCAGCCCTTCTGGCCGTTTCCAAGGAAATGTACCAGCGGAATCGTAATCACATTGATTACCAGCTGTGCGATCATTGTAAATTCAAACCGGATTGTATTCATTACATTTCGGTCATGCTGCTCGGTTGTTACCAGCGAAAGCATGGTATTGTAAGAAAGATTTGATGCAGTAAAACAAACTGCTGCAAGGAAAATATATACAAGCAGCATATAAATTGCTTTTCCGTTTGCTCCGATATTCGGAACTGTAAAAATCATAATCAGACTGACAACAAGCGGAGGTGCACTCCATAATACCCACGGACGAGCCTTTCCCCATCTGGTATTTGTCTTATCGATAATAACACCCATAAAAAGATCGGATACTCCATCAAACAATCTTGCGATCAGCATCAGGGTTCCGACTACTCCTGCTGCAATTCCTGCCACATCTGTACAGTAAATCGTCAGGAATGAAGCTACCGTTGTCCACACAAGGTTTGCTCCGATATCACCAACTCCGTAACAGACTTTTTCTCTGGTGGAAACCCGCATACCTTCTGCTTCTTTTTTGACTGCTTTACTTTTTGTTTTTTCTTTAATTACTCCGACGGAAATTTTTTCGGCTGCTTCCATCTTACTTCCTCCTCTTCTCAATTTCTGAACCTACTATAGCAAATTCAGATTTTTAAAAAGGAGAAATTTTTTATAAAAAGAGGAATTTTACAAACTGATTATGTATTCATCCTCCGATATTCGTTCGGAAGCATCCCTACTTCCTGTTTAAACACCTTACTCATGTACTTGGGATCCGAAAAACCTGCCATTGAAGCAATCTGATTCAGCTTTAATTCCGTATCCAGAAGTAATTGTTTTACATGTGCGATTTTATATCGCCTTATGATCTCCGTAAAAGAAGAGCCTGTTTCTTTTTTTAACTGTGTACCCAGATACTGTTCGGTAACATGCAGTCTCCTGGCTGTTTCCTCCAGATTAATTCCGTCACTGTAGCATTCTTTAATAATAGAAAGAGCTTTCTGTACCAGAAGCTCTGCCGAAGTCTGTTTTTTTTCATCATTTTCTATGCAGACAAATAATTCCAGCATTGCATCCATGATTTCTTCCCAGAAAACAGCATTTAAAATCGTATGTAATATTTTTTGGACAAGCAGATCTTCATCCCGTAATGTTCCACACTCTTTTGCCGTATTGATCACAGCGTAAGCAAAACGGATACAAACCTCTCTGATTTCCTGCGGGCTGTGGACTTCACGTAATCCTGCCTCCATAAATTGCTGAAAGCACCGGGTAAACGCAGGATAATCCAGATGGATTACCGCACTCCTTGCCTGATTCTCCAGATCTGCCGGATAAGTAAAACGATTTGTCCTCAGTTGCGCGATTTTTTTGCACTTGATCAATACCCGGTTGCCAAGTATTAAATGCCATCCGCATGCTTCGGTCAGCGCATTTTCAATCTCCGCCAGTTCTCCCAACCCTTGACACTCTTTTCCCGCAAATGCCCCATGATCATGGATTCTCATAGAAAAAGCCGGTACTACCGATTGCTTCAAATACTGTATAAAATTTTTTTTTGCTTTCACATCATAAAAACAGATAAAAACAGACTGCCTCTTCTCTCTCCATAACCAGCACATTTTTTTGTCCGGATTATGTTCCCGGAATCCTTCTAAAAAAAGCTCTGCTTCCTTTTGTTCGGAATCATAATACTTTCCCATAAAAAGATACATACAGTAAATTTGTTTTCTGCCGGAGAAACCATATTTCTCCAAAAGCGTCTCCTCTAACCTAGAATCCTCTTCATACTCGCCTTCTAACGCATCTTTTATGACCGTTTCAAGTGAAAGAGAATTTTTCCCTCTCTGTTCTACGAATATCTCTTCCTTGATTTTAGAAAGGGTGTTCTTCAGTTCCGTAAGATTAACCGGCTTTAGCAGATAATTTTCTATTCCGAGTGCAATTGCCTTTTTTGCATAATCAAAGTCAGAGTATGCCGTAAGAATCACAACCTTAGTCATACTTCCTCTTTCTCTTGCTTCTTTTAACATCTGCAGACCGTTCATATCCGGCATCTGGATATCAAGCAGGATCAGATCCGGATCCTGTTCTTCAAGAAGAATTAAACCTTCTCGCCCATTTTCCGCGCTTCCTACCACCTGGTATTCCGGACTGATTTTATTCAAAATATGTACAAGCCCCTCACGAATCGGTCTCTCGTCTTCAATGACTGCTATCCGCATCGTCATTTCCTCCCTGTATCGGAATAAATAAATGTACTTTCACGCCACCCGAAAGAATATTTTCAAAATAAACTGCTGTATCTTCTCCGTAATAGAGTTCCAACCGCTTTCTCACATTGGAAATTCCGAGATGATTCTTTATCTTCGTTCCTTCATTGAGTTCTTTTAATCTGACTTTCTCAATACACTGCCCATTATTTACAATGATCAGATGTAATTGTTCTTCTGCCTTCGCAGCTTCGATGGTAAGCCGGTGTTCGCCCTTACATCCGCGGAAACTGTACTTGATTGCATTTTCCACAAAAGGCTGAAGCAGCATTTTATGAATTTTATAAGTTTCCAATTCCTCCGGTATTTTAAATATCAGCTCGATTTTTTCTCCTAATTTTTCCTGCTGCAGAAGAATATACTTTTCCAGCCATACCTTTTCCGCTTCGATCGTTGTCAGTTCCCCTGCATCATTAATGGCATAACGCAGGATTTCGGCAAGCGCCACTAACATCTCACTGATTTCATACTGCTCATTTTCAATGGCTTTCCAGTTGATGGTATCCAGGATATTATATAGAAAATGAGGATCGATCTGTGCCTCCAACGCTGAGATTTCTGCATTCTTCTGCTCCAATGCAGATTGTTTCACCTGACCGATCAAATGATAGATCCGTTCAGTCATATCATTGAAGCCTTCCGATATCTTCTGTATTTCTATACTGTCATTTTCTTTGATTGCAAGCTTCTCCCTGAAATTATCTTTCTCCAGATTTTTCATCGCATCTACAATCTCATTTA
Organism: Bariatricus sp. TF06-38A; assembly: GCF_027690675.1. Classification (NCBI taxonomy): domain Bacteria; kingdom Bacillati; phylum Bacillota; class Clostridia; order Lachnospirales; family Lachnospiraceae; genus Bariatricus; species Bariatricus sp. TF06-38A. The sequence continues at coordinate 25,825 of NZ_JAQFCE010000028.1, read as the reverse complement.
CCGATACCATGACCGGTTCTGTAACTTTATAGATCAGAAATACAAAAACAAGCAGCACTGCCACTGCCAGCAGCAGCCAGAATACGATCTGTTCTCTGATTGCTCTCTGATATTCACTCAGCGACTGGCACAATACGATTTTCCAGCCGCTCCGGGTATTTGTAATGGATTTTTGACTGACCCTTTTCGTCTCTAAAATATCTTCCGTCCTGCCCAGTAATTTTTCATTTTCCGCTCCGACGATCCTTCCGTCATCTATCAGATATATTTCCGATCCTTTTCCAACATCCAGCACGGAACTCAGTTCATCTGCATCGACTGACAGAATCACTTCTCCCAGATCTTCACTGATATCCCAGTAATTTACTACCTTACGGCTGATATGAAACATCCTTTCCGGATTTTCATTCTCTTGATCCATCGTATAAGACAGCATCTCTTCTGTCTCCGGAACTGCAACCTTTTCAATCCAGGAACTGTTCACCGAAGAAGAAGAAAGCCTGTCATAAAAGATTCTTTTTCTATCTGCCAATACCAGCTGAATCCCGTCCACACCCTGATTTCTGTTACAGATATGTGAAAATTCACTTCGCATATTATAGGCATCTGTCTCCATAATATCAGCAGATTCTTTCGCGGTAACCGCAAGATTTAAAAAGTCTTCAGCCGTAGTGATATCATACAGAATCGTCTCATACTTATCCAATGTCATATTCAGACACTGATTTGACTTCTGAAGATCTGCCTCTGCCTGATTGTTCATATTATCAAGGGTGCTTTTTTTCAGACGTGCCTGCGATATCACTGTAAAAATAGTGATCGGAATGCATGCCGTAATAATAAATGCAGGAATCAGAATTTGTCTCAGATTTTTCTTTTTCATTTCTCTGCTCCGATTTTCTCTATCTTTTCTGCACTTTTATTCAATATTGTCTGCGGATCCTCTTCCTCCACCAGTATCTGTCTCAGAGTATCGGAAAGTGTCAGGGAAATCCGTGGCCATTCCGGAGAAATCTCACGAATCCCGGCAGCCTTATACATTTTTATAAATGTTCTCTTTTCCGGATCTTCGGCAAATTGTTGTTCCATAATATCCTGACGCGGTGCAAGAAAACCAAATGCATCAATATATTCTTTCATTCGGTCTTTATCTGCCAGAAACTTTAAAAAACGGATTGCATACTCTTTCTTTTCATTCTCCGCTACTGCCAGAATTTCTCCTCCGGCTACCGAAACCGATGTCTCTCCTCCCGGAATCGGTGCAACACCGAATTCCAGATCCGGATTTCCTTCCCTGATACTGTCAATCGCCATAGAGGAATTGAACATGATCCCAATTTTTCCTTTTAGAAACTGATTTGTCAGATCTCCCATGGTAAGAGAAATGCTCTGCAGACTCAGACTTCCTTCTTTTTCCATCTGATCCAGCAGAAGAAATGCTTTTTTACTGTTTTCTTCTGCAATTCTATACACGTCCCCTCCCATTGACCATAAGATCGGCAGAAATTCATACATACTTTCTTCTGTCTGTAAAGCAGTGATCGCAAACCCTTTTACATCTTCATTGCTGATCTTCGCCGCTGTCTCTTGAAATTCTTCCCAGCTTTCCGGAACTTCGCATCCATTTTCTTCCAGGAGTTTTTTATTATAGAACATCCCTGTACAGTTCACACCAAAAGGCTGCCCATAAATTCTTCCATCTATCGTACATGGTTCCAATGCTTTTTCGTTATATTCCTTTAATTCCGGAATAGCATCTGTAAGATCAGCAAACGCTTTCATATGATGTAGAAATTGAAAGTCCGAGGAATCCACTACGGCAATATCCGGCATCTTTTCTTCCGACATCGCCAGGGCAAGCTGTTTTTTAAAATCTTCATCCGGAATATAAGATACCTCTATCTTAATATCCTCCTGCATCTTATTAAACTGCTCTACCAGCTCTTCCAGATGTCTCTGATTATCCGGTATATCCCAGTAATGCCATAATTCAATGGTTTCTTTCTCTTTCGCTTTTGTTTCTTCCTTTTTCCGGCATCCTGCACAGCTGCATAAACTAACTGTCATGACAACACATAAAGCGCATGCAAAAATCTTTTTCACTCTATTCCAACTCCCCTTCACGGTATGCACTGAGCAGCATTTTAAGTGCCTCAATATCCTCCTTGATCTTCTTTCCGCTATCTGTATCCCGCACCATCAAACGTTCTTTTTCGGTTTCGACCAGTTCTGATTTTGACTCGATATCCTTATTTTCCGTAAGTGCCGCATACACACTCAAGAAAGGCTGGTGGGATTTGATCCGGATACCATGGGAATTAAAGATCAGTGTATACCCGGCAATTCCGGTAGTCTTATGGTAGCTCTTGCAGAAACCTCCATCAATGACCATTAATTTTCCATTCGCACGGACCGGATGCTCTCCTTTTGAAGTTCTGACCGGTGTATGCCCATTAATGATATGAGCACGCTCGGAATAAAGACCAAACTCATGCAGAATCATATTGCAGACCTTTTCTTCTTCGTAGAATTTATAATATGGATTTGATTCTTCATACCATGTCGACTCATCCAGCACATAAGTACGCTCAAAGGTTTTCGTATTTCTTCCGGAAAGTGGAGACTTTCTTCCGCACCACAGATACCACATAAAGTCTCTGTCTTTTTCTTTCGCCTCCTTCGACCAGGCTCTTCTGGCAACATGCTCTGCATAGTCCAGATATTCTCTTCCTCGATAGCATCTCTTCCCAAATATAACGCCGTCAAAGTTTCCGCTCTCATCCAGCGGCACACAGCCGTGATACAGAAGATTATCGTTGAAGATCCGGTACATACTTCCTTTTTTATACAGGAAATCTATATGCTGTCGCAGACGGATACTGTTCACAAAAGCCATCTGAAGACCTTCCATTACATTTTCTTCCTCTTCGGTCAGCTGATAGACTTCTTCCACACTTTCAGCTGCAAAACTTACAGTTGGAAATTCTTCCTTCTTGATCTTATATTCTTTTCCGCCAATTTCAACAACCTGACGTTTCACATCCACTTTATGAAGCAGCAATTTATCTTCCATCTTGTAATCCGGATTACGCAGGATCACCTGACCTTCCAGCTTAAAAAGAAGTACAGAAATTGCTTTCAGTGCCGCTTCCATCGGATCGATCTGCGGATATATCTTTTCTGCAAATAAGGTCAGATTTCGCAGACTGATCCCATAGCTATTCTCCATGATCTTCATATTATCATATTTCAGATTGTTACGGATAACTGTTGCGATGCAGGCTCTGCTTCCTGCCGCTGCCCCCATCCACAGGATATCATGATTTCCCCATTCAATATCAATGGAGTGATAAGTCGTAAGCAAATCCATGATCCGGTCTGCACAAGGACCTCTGTCAAAAATATCTCCGACAATATGTAGATGATCGACTGCCAGCCGTTTAATCAATCCGGCAAGCACCTCGATAAATTCATCTGCATTCTGTAGTTCAAGAAGCGTATTCAGGATATTGCGGTGATACACCAGCTGATTATCATCTTCATCCTTCTGTACATGGATCAGTTCATCCAGAATATAGGCATATTCCTTCGGCATCGCTTTTCTTACTTTTGAGCGGGTGTATTTGGATGAAAATAATCTTGCGATATCGATTAGTTCTCCTAAGATCACACGATACCACTCTTCATTATTTTTTCCTTCCTTTTTTATCATTGCAAGCTTTTCAACTGGATAATAGATCAGCGTACAGATCTCTTCTCTGTCCAGATCAGATAAGGTATCTCCAAACAGCAGATCCACTTTTTCCCGGATCACGCCAGAACAGTTATTTAATATATGACAAAATGCTTCATATTCTCCGTGCAGGTCACTCATGAAATGCTCGGTTCCCTTCGGCAGACTTAAGATTGCCTTCAGGTTGATGATCTCTCGGCACACAGCCTGCTCTGTCGGGTACTTTTCTGCCAGAAGTTCTAAATATTTTTCATCTTTCATTTTCTTCCTCCATCCGGTTATTTTTTACTTTACATATCCAATAAATACATTTCCGCTTCCGCTTACAAGACCGTTCATCTCATCCGGCGTTGCGGAATGACGTTCTCCGTCTGCCGGATCCAGATAAGCATACTTCGCATCCGTGTATCCGATGACCAGTACCGCGTGATCCACACTGAGCATTGCGATCACCGGTGTCTCATGGCTGATCGTATAGCGGATTTCTTCCGGTGTACATCCGGTCAGATCAAACCCTTCTCCACCGGTTGCTTCTGTCAGGATTTCTGCCGGCGACTTTCCGTTTTCCAGCTCTGTTGATGCATTTATATCTTCTGCGCCTTCCAGCTTCAGGATCCGGTTCAGGCACGCTACAAGTGTACTCTCACCTTCTCCTGTCCGGAACTCATCCATATTATTTACTTCATAAATATCCGGCGTATTTCCGGACTCCCATACATATTCCTGTGATGAAGAAATGACAACACCTTTTATCTTCTCCGCTTCCTGGATCGCATAAGATGCTTTTTCATACACCCCCTGCAGACTGCCAAGTGCATATACATAATACTGATTCTTTACCTTCGGTTTATCAAAGCTGACAACCATCGGTTTATCAAACAGTACCTGCTTTGGTTTTAAAATTTTTGCTTTGCTGTCTTTGATTCCATTTTCATAAGTCAGACGAACCAGAGTTCCACGCAGATCATCATTGTAGGTCTCAACTGTGATATTGCTCTCTTCCTTCTCCTGATTGTTGGTAATATAATCTGCCGTTGTTGAAATATAGGTATTCTCATTTCTGTTCACCCGATTAAGTGTCATCATATTGTCTGCCACATAGCCATCCAGAATGTAAAAATCCTGTACCTCATAGGTCTTGGCTATCTCCTGTTTCTGCGTGATGATATCCACTTTATACATCGGGTACACACTCTGTCCGGATATATTGGTTCCTGCATCGCTTCCACGCAGCGTGCCATAAGCAAAATCATTCCGGATAAATCCGATCGGTTTGACATATTCGTCTCCTTCGGATGTAATATCAAAGGATTTGCCCGTCTTCAGATTCAGCACGATAATCTTCTGCGACTCATTGATCTTTCCGCCCTCACTCTGGTAAGCAAGCAGATGTCCGTCTGGTGAAACCTGATACTGCCCTTCCTCCAGATCTTTCACCAGCACCTCTCTGGTGTTGTCCTTCAGATTCACAAGATATAATGTACCATCTATCATTACATAAAGATTTTCATCAGAATTGCTGTAATATACAAATTTACCCAGATCCTCTTTCATCAGATAATATCCGTCTTCGCTAGGGACAAATGCTTTTTCCGTAACGGAATTTTTTTCTGCGTCAAAATAATAGACTGCTACACCTACCTGCCCTTCATGTACACCGCGATTCATATAACCCACTACAGTAAATGTGGTATTGCCTTTTTCATCTACTGAAATCAGGCGGATATCATGCAGGTCGCATAATGTACGCACATCCATGTTTTCCGCATCTGCGAAGCCGAATACCAGTGACATTTCATCCTCTTTTTTATCATAATGCCAGAGTTGGTTATCCTCTATAAATGCTACAATGGTTCCATCTGTATTAGTCTCATACTCCAGGTCCGTCGGCGCAATCCCAACAAGAACACCCTTCTGGTTCAGCGCAGTTGTCTTACCATCAAATCTCTGATTCATCGTGCGATCATAATCAAGCAGATACTGTTGTGCATCTTCCCCGGTGCGGATCCGGAAGAATTCCTTTACACTGTAAAGCCGATCAGCATAATCAGTATCCCCGGTGCACTTTACTTGGTATTTGAGGACAAGTGATGTGTAATTCTCATTGCATTCCTTAATTTCCCAGTATACATTTCCCGATACCTGCGGCGCAAGCGAACCCCATGTCACCTGTGACTGTGTCGATGCAAGTGTGACCTCCTGATAGGTGGAGCTGTCCTCACTGGAATCTGTTTCCAAATAGCTTTCGACCTTATCACCCTGATTTTCGAGTGCCGCATTGTGGAAATTATTTGCGAAATCCAGGCTTTTCTTATAGTTGCAATCTGCCGAATTCTTGATCCTGGTATAAAAATAAATATTCTGATTATCCAGGTACAAGGTTACTTTCAAAATCCTCTCTTCTTTCAGGATCTTCGTATTCTTGAAATTTAAAGTTACTGTATCCTGAACATCTTTAATGGTTCCCTCCTGAATACATTTTTTCCCATTCAATGTATATACCTGCCAGTAAACCTTCTGGATCTGATTATCATATTTTGCAATGTTCATATCCAGCTGGTTATTTGTGACGGGTGTCAGTGTATCACGCATTGAAGTAAGCGTCATATCGCTTTTATATCCCGGCAGTGAGTTCACTTCATATCCTTCTGTCATAAAGGATATTCTTGGCAGTGTCGCACCTCCCATATCTGCACTCATATCAGTGTTGCCTCTGTTCGTCACATAACTGGATACGATAACTGCAAGAATAAATACAGTAGTCAGTACCCCTGTCTTTATTGCTATCTTTTTAAACATTGTAATTATAGTCCCCTTTATCTTAATCTGCTAAATTTATACTCCTTTTTCTCCCTCTTCATTCTGCTGATCCAATAATCTCCCCAGCATTGGATCGATGTGAAGCATTTCTTCACATGTGCGGATTGCCTCTGTATTTTTTCCTTTATTTCCCGTGTAAATGGCCCGTATCAAAATATTCTTCGGTGTATGCTCCATATCGATAAACTCCAGGATCTGTGTGTCATATCCCTCCCTCTTCAGATATTCCGCACGTATCGCATCTGTGACAAGAGCTGCCATTCGCTCTTTGATCAGTCCGTAAGAAAACAGCGGTGCAAGTGTTTCATTTGCAATCTGACGGTTCACTTCATGCTGACAGCACGGAACCGAAAGAATGACCTTCGCTTTCCAGCCAACTGCTTTTGCAAGTGCAAAATCGGTAGCGGTATCGCAGGCATGCAACGTCACGACCATATCCACTTCATCAGAGCCGGTATAATCTGCAATATTTCCTTCCATAAACTTCAGTTTTCTATAGCCATATTTTTTTGCAAGCTGGTTGCATGCATAAATGACATCCGTCTTCAGATCCAATCCGATGATCCGGATATCATAACCTTCTAACTCATGCAAATAATAGTAAATTGCAAATGTCAGATAGGATTTGCCGCATCCAAAATCCAGAATCGTTACTTCCCTGTCCTTCGGAAGCTCCGGAAGTACATCCTCGATAAACTCCAGGAAACGGTTGATCTGGCGGAACTTATCAAACTTTGTCCGCACGATTTCCCCTTCTTTTGTCATAACTCCCAGATCCTGTAAAAATGGAACTGCTTTTCCTTCCTCCAGGATATAATGCTTCTTCCGGTTGTGTGACAGATCAATCTCTTTGAACCTCCCGGTCTGAAGCCGTCTCTGAATCGTCATTTTCCCTTTTTTACTGACCAGAACCTGATAGCGGAATTTTCTGGTCTCCATCTGCATCTGTTTGAATTCCTGCATGGCATTTTCAATATATCCTGCTGCTTCTTCTTCATTCAGATTGTGGTGAAATACCTGGTTGTTCCGGTGTTCTTCGCACTGGTACAAAATATTGTCTTTATGCTCCACAGGGCGGATCTTAATCTTTACAATTCCGCCTTTTTCACGTGGATTGCTGATTATTGCTGATAAAAATTCTTTATTTAAACTCTTTTTTAAGATATTATTCAATGATTCCATTTTAATTTCCCCTTACATTTTAGGTTATATGTACGAATCCAGTTTTTATTGTAAAGCGAAATAAAATAGAGCGCAAGGGAAATTTCCCTTACGCCCCATATTTACCTGTTACTGTTCGACTTCCTGATAGACATCTTCCGTTTCTTTTGGAGCCGGGAAACGGATCAGTACCTTGAACAGATCTCCGTCGAGATATAACTCGAATTTTCCCCCTTGAAGCTTTGTCAGATTCTGTGCAATCGAAAGACCAAGCCCGCTTCCTTCCGTGCTTCTGGATACATCTCCGCGGATAAATCTTTCTGTCAGCTCATCTGCCGAAATATTTAGCGGCTGCTCTGATACATTCTTGATCGTAAGCTGTACTTCCTCACCTGTCTGAACCAGATCCACATAGACCCGGCTTCCCTCCATTGCATATTTTGCCGCATTGTTAAATACATTTGCAAGAACTCTCCACATTCGTCTGCCGTCTGCGTAGATTGTTGCCGGTTCGGTCGGAAGATTCATGATCATTTTCAGATTCCTTGCCTCAAATTTTTCTTCAAACTCTGCACTGGTCTGATTAACCAGCTCAACCAGATTCAGATTCATCATTTCCAGGCTGATATTGCCACTGCTTACCTTGGAAGCTTCTACCACATCCTCGGTAAGTGTCTTCAGACGATATGCTTTTTCTTCCAGAACCTGAAGATAATTCCGGATCTTCGGATCCTCAAAATCCTCTCTCTTTAAAAGGTCCACATAATTAATGATTGATGTAAGCGGCGTTTTGATATCATGGGATACATTTGTGATCAGATCCGTTTTGAGGCGTTCATTTTTTACGCTCTCTTCTACCGCCCGGTCCAGTCCATCTCCGATCTTATTGATGCTGACTGCTGCTTCAAGCTGTCCGCCTTTGAGTCCATTTAACGGAATCTGATAATCAACCTGACCGTCTGCGATTGCTTTTACCCCTTTGATGATCCGCGCTCTTCCGATGGCTCTGCGCATCAGGCAGAAAAATGCCCCCGCCTCTGCCGCAAGCATTACGAACAGCCAGATTCCCGGCTCCCACATGGCGATCGCGATCCAGTGAACTACAACCAGTACTCCAAACAAAATCGCAGCTTTCCAGACCTCCCCCAGATGCCGGATCCCAATCCGGACGTATTTGATGATCAGACATAAAATACTGTTCTTCCACAAAGTCTTTGCCTTGATCCTTCTTACCATTCCAAGCCAGAAAGTAAGTCCTGTCATGCAAACGCTTACCGCAACAATCCCTGCAAAAATCAGTACCGATGTGCCATTGAAACCATCTCCGCTAAACCAGACTCCGTTCAGCAGACTGTAACTTAAACTGATTTCCCCATAAATACATATCACCATAACTGCAACCGACAAAAGAATAAAGATTTCTGTCTTCATTTTATCGACCCGATTTAACACAATGCCTTCTTCCCGGTTTGATCTGCCTGCAACAATTGTCAGCCATGCCAGAATTACAAGCATTGCAAATCCGGTTGCAATCGCAATCCAGAAGGTAAATCTTACCTGCGGTGCATACTCCTGATAAATCTTGCTCTCCTGATAAAAGTCATCCTGGATTGGATAGGAAGTATCTACCGTGAACACGCATTCGTAATTATCCATCCACATATTGCCACCGATCAGTGATTTCCACTGTGATCCGTCCATATCAATATCACTCTGGTACTCAGTAAGCTTTGGTGTGGCAACCGCATATACTCCCAGCTTTTTCATACTTTCCAGATTCTTTTCCCATTCATCAAATCTCTGATATGCAAGACGGTTGGTATAAATTTTTTTATTGTCCAGATCTACAATCATATATGCAAGATTGGTATTACCTTCTTTATATTCTTCCGTTACATACTGCCACGTCAAAAATTCATCCCGTACACTGTCCACAGTATTTCCAAGCATGGACATCGCATCACTTAACTTGCCGTTCCATCTGGAATCCTTGTTCACAACTTCCAGAAGATTCTTCGCGCCCACCGGTGCACAGTTTTCGGAAACTTTTTCTCCGTCATACCGCCAGCACTTTGTGTAGACCTGGCGATTTTCACTGTCCAGAATATTGCGGTAAATACTTGCGGAGTTCTCGATCCAGTCATTGATCAGAGAATCGATCACTTCTCCGGTGCTTTCCAGTGAATATTCATCTTTTGCCTCATCCATATTACCAAACTGAAGGTTCCCGTTTTTAAATTCCCGACGAAATTCTTTTTCATAGTAATAATGGTAGGTTCCGTCATCCTTCTGGCAGACGATGATCTCATCATCATTGTCTCCATCTGCCATCTTGGTCCCGTCTGCGTAGTACATCTCCTGATCGTTTTCCCAGTAATTCACAAAATCACCAAGACGGTATGCAAGCCCATTTACATTTTCATTTGAAATCTTACGATCTGAATCATATTCTTTCAGATCTACAATTCTGTTTTCATCATATTTTCCTTCTGTTTCAAAATTGCTGTCGTATCCTTCCGCAGCCGTAATATCATTTGCAGCACTCATTAGCTTGTCGGTAAACCCTTTTGACTGATCATACTTCTTATGTGGCTTTTCAAACAGGATTCCTGCCAGATTATCGCCCGGATAACTGAATGTAAAAACCAGACATGTGATCATCACCACCGCTAAAATATGCTCCAGTACGATCAGGATTCCTTTACATGGTGCGCTTTGATACCATTTGTTATTCATAAGACCTCCTAACCGATCTTCTCTACCTTATATCCGACACCCCATACTACCTTCAGGTAACGTGGCTCTTTCGGATTGATTTCGATTTTCTCCCGGATATGGCGGATATGTACGGCAACGGTATTGTCCGCTCCGATTGCTTCTTCATTCCAGATATTTTCGTAAATCTGATTGATAGAGAACACCTTTCCCTGATTTTTAACGAGTAACAGTAATATATTGTATTCAATCGGTGTCAGCTTCACTTTTTCGCCGTCCACAGTCACTTCTTTCAGATCATCCCTGATCACAAGTCCCCCGGTCCGGAACTCACTCTGGTTGTCAGATCTCGCCGTACTTCCAAGCTGGGTGTAACGTCTGAGCTGGGATTTTACCCTTGCTACCAGCTCCAACGGATTGAACGGTTTGGTCATGTAATCATCTGCACCGATATTCAGTCCTAAAATCTTGTCCGCATCCTCTGATTTGGCGGATAAAATAATAATCGGGAGGCTCATGTTTTCCCGGATCTTGAGTGTCGCCCGGATTCCATCCAGCCGCGGCATCATCACATCCATAATCAGAAGATCAACTTCATTTCTTTTCAATACCTTGATCGCTTCGTCGCCATCATACGCCTTCAGGACTTCGTATCCTTCCTGCGTCAGGTAAATATCTATTGCTTCTACAATGTCTTTATCATCATCACATACTAATATTTTCGCCATCTTTTTTCACCTCCTCTATAATATACAAGATTAGCAGAGATTTTTTAAGAGATAGGGCGGGATTTTCTTAAGAATTTTTTGAGATTTGAAAATGTGGTGCGAGATGATCTATATTTGTCAGATACAGATTCTTGTGCAAGCACCAATCTGCACCTGACTCATCATATACGCAAAAAAACTCCCGGCAAGTTTTACTTTACCGGAAGTTTTCTCTTGTGAGGTAATATTTATGATTTCTACTTTTCGTCTTCTCTGTGATCTGCTTTTATATTGCGGTATCCTGCGATCAGTCCAAACCCGATCAGTCCAACACCAACTATCAGAAACAGAATCGTCGCCACGATCATAACAAGCTGTTCATTACCATGACTTGTGGAAATCGCCCTGAACATCTGGTATGCCAGTGTCAGCAGATAAAACCCGGCCATTGCATAAATCGCCAGTCTTGCATTTTTCTTCCATCCGTCATTCTCCGGCATCTTATTCTCGTCCATAACATTTCCCAGCCTTTTCTTTTTATTTTCTTACCAGATATTTTCTCATATCAATTGCACATGCGATCAGAATAATCAGACCTTTGATCACATACTGCATATTCTGACTTACTGCCAGGAACTGCAGTGCAACGAAGATGATTCTCAGAATGAACACCCCTAAAACAACGCCGCTGATCTTACCGGTACCACCTACAAAAGATACACCACCGATTACACAGGCAGCAATCGCATCACACTCGTAGTTCAGACCTGTATTTGCCTGGTTGGAACCGATACGTGCAGATTCAATGAATCCAGTGATACCATACATGCATCCTGCAAGTGTATGTACCAGAATGGTTGTTCTCATAACATTTACACCAGATACATTGGCAGCTTCCGGGTTGGAACCAACTGCGAACATATTCTTTCCAAATGTTGTCTTATTCCACATGAACCACATGAATACAACTACGACACAAGCGTACCATACATAGTTCGGTATCGGAACGCCACGGATCTTTAAGAAACTTCCTGTTACAAAATTCTTAAAGGATTTGTCCAGTCCGGAAAGTGGCTGTCCGTTGTTACCGTTCAGCATAATGTACATCAGAAGAATTCCGTATACGATCAGCTGTGTTGCCAGTGTTACAATGAATGGATGTAAGTGGAATTTCGCTACGAAGAATCCATTTACCCATCCAACAATACCTCCGACTACGATTACGATCAGAATAACCAGTGGTATCGGAAGAACCGGAAGATCCGGGAAAATTTTGGTTGCATAAGTTACTGACTGCAAAAGTGATGCAGAAATACATGCTGTAAGACCTACAACACGTCCGGCTGAAAGGTCTGTACCGGTAAGTACGATCGTTCCTGCAATACCACACGCGATCGGAATGTTCGCTGCAGACAGCGAGATAATGTTAACAATAGATGCCACGCTCAGGAATCTGCTGTTCTGTGTGTAAGTGTAAATAACTGCGATAATGATCAGAAGATAAATCGCATTATTGATAAGTCCTTCTTTCCACGCTTTTACCTTGTCTGCGGAATCCAGTGCTTTGTATTCTGCATAGCGTGATTTTATATTTGCAAATGCTTTCATCTGGGAAGCCTCCTTCTTTTTGTTTGAAAATTACACATACTTTGCTGCGTAAGTCATGATCAGTTCCTGTGTCGCCTCTTCTGCGTCAATCTCTCCGGCAAGTCTTCCACCGGACATAACCATGATACGGTCACAGATTCCGAGAAGCTCCGGCATTTCTGAAGAAACTACGATAACTACTTTGCCGCGGTTCGCAAGATCGATGATGAGCTGATAGATCTCATACTTTGCACCGACATCGATTCCTCTTGTCGGCTCATCCAGAAGCAGTACTTCCGGATCGGTAAGAAGCCATCTTCCAAGGATAACCTTCTGCTGGTTTCCACCGGAAAGTGCACGGATCTTTGTCTCCTGCGACGGTGTCTTTGTCCGCAGCGCATCAATATATTTCTGCGTATCTTCTTTCATGGATTTTTCACTCAGATAAAATCCTTTTTTGTGTCTCTTTAAGCTGGAGATAACGGTATTTTCACGAATGTTCAGGATGCCGAAGATACCGGTTGCTCTTCTCTCTTCTGTCAGAAGTGCAAATCCGTTCTTGATCGAATCCTGTGCATTCTTATTGCTGACTTGTTTTCCGTCAAGTTTTATCGTTCCTGATTTCCTGGTTGCAATTCCAAAAATTGTCTCCAGAGTTTCTGTACGCCCACTTCCGTCAAGTCCGGCAATTCCAAGAATTTCTCCTTTTCTTGCTTTGAAGGAAACATCATTCAGGATCGAATACATTCCGGAAAGGTGTTCCACTTCAAGCGCTACATCGCCCGGTTTATTTGTCTTTGGCGGGAACTGATTGGTAAGCTCACGTCCAACCATCAGGCGGATGATATCATCCATCTCCAGATCATCTGCTTTCTCGGTTGCTACCCAGGTTCCGTCACGCATGATCGTGATTTCATCTGAAATCCGTTTGATCTCTGCCATTTTATGTGAAATGTAAATGATTCCGCATCCTCTCTTTTTCAGCATCTCAATGATATCAAACAGATGCTCTACTTCCTGCTCTGTAAGGGAAGAAGTCGGCTCATCAAATACGATGACTTTTGCATTCACAGATACTGCTTTTGCAATCTCTACCATCTGTCTCTGTGATACCGGCATCGTACTCATGATCCTTTTCGGATCTACATCAATTTTCAATTCTTCAAATACTTTTTTTGTGTCGTCATAGATTTTTTTCTCATTTACCATGACGCCGCCCACTTTCGGGTAACGTCCGAGCCAGAGATTATCCATGACGTTTCTTTTGAGCGCCTGGTTCAGTTCCTGGTGAACCATTGCAACTCCATTTTCAAGAGCTTCTTTCGAATTCTTGAAATTAATCTCTTTTCCCTCCAGCTCAATCTTGCCACTGTCTTTGTCATAAATTCCGAAAAGGCATTTCATCAGTGTTGACTTTCCGGCTCCATTTTCACCCATCAGTGCATGGACAGTGCCTGCTTTAACTGTCAGGGACACATGATCTAATGCTTTTACGCCCGGAAATTCTTTACAGATATCCGTCATCTGCAGTAAAACATCCTGTTTCATAGCTGTCCTCCTGTCTCTCATCTTCTAATCTCGCATACCTTTCGAACCTGCCGCTATGCAGTTCCATCCGGCTGCGTCACAACTTTAGAAAAGGTGGCTGGCCAACCACCTGGCCGCCACCTTTATTTTTTACATTTTTATTTTCCTGAGTATTCCTGGTAAGGAATGAAGATCTTGTTGCTTACTTTTTCGGAAATATTGTAAGAATCTGTTCCATCCATCAGATCTTTTCCACCTGCTGCATTCTTAGCAAGGTCTGCGATACAAGCTGCCATACCATCTGCATCCTGTTTAACAGTTGCTGTCATCTTGCCATCAGCGATCAGCTGTTTTGCTGCGTCTGTAGCATCAACACCAAATACCGGGATCATCTTGCAGTCTTTGCCTGTTCCAAGGTTGTATCCCTTATCATTCAGAGCTGAGACTGCACCCTCTGCCATACCGTCATTGTTGCAGATAACAAGTTCGATCATGTTATTGCTTCCTTCGTTGTACTGGGAAAGGTTGGTTGTCATATAGTTGTTGGCTGCTGTTGCACTCCAGTTACCATCCTGGTCAACCTGATATTTGTCACTGTTAGAAGCGTCAAAGTATTCCAGTGCCGGTTTGCCGGCGTCTGTGATGATCTTATCTGCATCTTCTACAGCAAACTGTGTACGATAAATAGCTTCTGCATTTCCGAGCTGTCCCATGAACATTGCGTAAGAGATCTTTCCATCTCCGTTGAGATCCATTTCATCAAAATGTTCTACTACATAGTTACCGATCATTTCGCCCTGCATATGTCCTGCTTCCGGAGCGTCTGTTCCTACAAATGCACACTTGTCATAGCTTCCAAGTACATCGCCTTCTGTCTTGTCATCTTCGATCGCACGGTTGAAGAAAATAACCGGGATTCCTGCTGCTTCTGCTTTTTCAACGATCTGTGAAGAAGCATCTACAGAACCGGATGTAACGATGTTAACGATCAGTGCTGTAGCACCTGTCTGGATCGCTGTATCAATCTGTTCGTTCTGTGTTGTCTGGTTGCTGTTTCCATCATAGTCCTGATATTCAACACCCATCTCGTCAAGTTTTGCATCGAGTGCTGTACGGACAGATGCGATATAAGTATCAGAATAGGTATAGTAGAATACTGCGATATTAGCGTCTGATGATTTCTTATCACTGCTTCCACCATCACTGTCACTCTTACCGGAGCCCCCGCATCCTGCAAGCATTCCAAGTGCCATCACACCTGCGAGCATCGCTGCTACAATTCTTCTTTTCATAATTTCGTTCCTCCTTGTATAACGTTTACTTGATGATACGAGTATAACAAGAAGGGAATAAAACACCCATGTGAAAAACTACGAGGAGTTTGTGAATTTCAACGTTTATATAAATTTTTACTTAATTTCGTCCATAAATGTTTCAAATGCCCAATTCTTTAAAAAGCTGTAGTCCAAATATTTTTCAGACTACAGCTTCTATACTTCACTTCCGAGCAGCTACAAACATTCCACCCGTTACTTTTCTTCAAATGAAAACAGCGCCTTCTGGCTCTTATCATCATACATATTTTCTCTTGTCACCAGAATACTGCTGGTTGCCGTCTCTTTCTTTTCCGGCTTCTGACCATTCAGTAGTGTATTGATCTGCTCAATCCCCAGGTATCCCATCGCATATGGGTTCTGGACGATCAGCGCATCTACATTTCCTTTTTCCAGCATTCCAATGGATTTTACGTTACTGTCAAACGCAACAACCTGCGTCCGTTCTCCGGCGCCAAGTGCTTCTACCGCATCCCCGACTCCAAGTGTTGTCCATTCATTAAATGTCACGATCACATTGATCTGCGGATTGTCAAGCAACATCCTCTCGGTGCCCTCTCTTGCGTCGGTGATCGTAGACTTCACATTGATGGACGCCGTAATATTTGCCCGGTCATCATTAAGAACCGTATCCCGGAATCCCTTTTCACGAAGCTGCCCGTTCTCCGTACTCTTATCAAAATTTACGATTCCGATATTTAGATTTTCCGCCGGATTACCAAGCACTTCTTCTCCTGCCATACATCCGGCTTCATAATTGTCTGTACCAATATAGCATTCCACAGCCTCACTGTTTACCGGACTGTCCACAACCACAATTCTGATTCCTGCCTTTGCCGCACGGTCGATTGCTTCCGCATTCTTTTCAAAATCAATGGCAGAGAACAGAAGTGCATCTACCTGTTCCCGGATTGCCCGGTCTATCATTTCATTCTGCGCCTCATAATCTTCCTCACCGTCTCCATCCGGTCCTTCGCACACCAGATCCAGATTATATTCCGCACTTGCCGCACCGGCTCCCGCATATGCAGACTGCCAGAAAGAAGAATCCATGGATTTTGTCAGAAACACTACTTTTTTCTTCTCGATGACGCTATTTGTACTGCCTTCTTTTCCTTCCCCAAGTCCGTCACCCGTCAGGACAAAAAACAGAATTGCAAGTAGGATCACACCTGCATCAATTGCAATAAATGGTTTTCTTCTACTTTTTCTCATATTCTTCCTCCCTGACCTTCGGCATACGGATCGTCACACAGGTTCCTTCATCCAGCTCACTTGTGATATTCAGTCCATAATTGCTTCCAAAATAAATCTTGATCCGGTCATTTACATTCTTGATTCCGATTCCGGTACGGTCTCCCGGCTCTTTGCGCAGAATCTCCCGGCACTGTTCTTCCGTCATACCGATTCCGTTATCCTCCACCTGGAAAATAATATCTTCTCCGTCCTCAAAAATACGAATCCAGATCTCACCCTCATCGATCATCTGCTTTACACCATGATAAATTGCATTCTCGATAATTGGCTGCAAAGTAATTTTGTTACAAAGATACGAAAGACACGACTCTTCCACCTCAAATGAATAGGTAAATTTGTTCTTATACCGATAATTTTCAATCTTCAGATAACTCTTTGCATGTTCCACTTCTTTTTCGATCGGAATCAGCTCATGCCCTTTACTGATACTGATACGGAACAGCCTTGCAAGTGCCGTAACCATCTCTTCTGCATCTTCATTTTTCCCGTCTTCACACATCCATGCAATCGCATCCAGTGTATTATACAGGAAATGTGGATTGATCTGCGCCTGAAGCGCTTTCAGCTCTGTTTTCCGCAGTGTGATTTCTTCCTGTCTGACCTGCTCCATCAGCTTCTGGATCTTCACAACCATGTGTTCAAACGAGTTGGATAAAGTCGTGATCTCTGTAGTTCCCGCCATCGGCTCAAATACAAAATTTTCAGCATTTTTTTCAAACCGGTGCATGTCATCAGCAAGCTGCCTTACCGGTGCTGAGAACAGTTCTGAAAATGCCCATCCGAGAAGAAAGACTGCTCCCATAACCAGACACAGGACGATCAGAAGTCTGGATACCGCACTGCTTACCTTCTCCGTAATCATTTCATCTACATAGCAGACACCTACAATTTTCCAGTCACAGTTCTCCAGATTTTTCACAGTATAGATCGCCTGTTCCTGAATATGTGTCCCTTCTTTTAAATCCATTCCCTTCTCTTCTTTTAACCCGGAATAAATGAGCTGCTGCTGTGGATGATAGATCAGATTGCCTTTTTTGTCCGCAATATAGGCATAGCCGTGCTGCCCGATCCCTACATCATCAACATAATTGGCAATGTCAGAAAAACGGATGTCAATATTTACCTGTATACTGGTTCCGTCTTCTTTCTGAATCTTCTGGTAAACGGTTACAACCCATGGATAATATCCCTCAAACAAAGATTCCACATATGGTTTGGTTATACGCAGCCTGCCATCGTCATCTTCCATTTCGATACTCTGAACAATGCGATAATTCTCTTTCAGCTTCTGCCCCCTGTTCCAGTAACGCAGAAGCTCCCCATCTTCACCACAGATTGTTACCGCTACTACATCGGAACGGATATTTACCAGATTCTGGATATATTCCTCAGAATGATTATTCTCATGACGCATTCTCGCCACGATCCCTTCCAGTATGATCCGCATATCCTGTGTATAATTCTCAACCGTATTCTGTACCTGTTCACAGCTCTGGGAACTGCTTGTCACTGCACTTTGCTCCATTGCATTCCGGTAAATCTGAACAAAAATAAGCGTTGCAGCCACTACCGAAATCAGGACGATTCCCATTACCATTGCAATAAACACACCGGAAATAGATATATTCCATCCCTTGTGCTGATCTGCTTCTTTTTTACGCCTGTTCATGTTCCCTCCTGTATTTGTTCGGTGATACTCCAGTCAGCTTTTTGAAGCAGTGGCTGAAATAATACTGATCCTTATAACCACACAGCTCTGTAATCTCACCGATCTTCATACCGGTACACTGCAGAAGCTCCATTGCCTTTTCAATTCGTTTTTTCGTCAGGATCTCAACCATTGAACTGCCTGTCGTCTTTTTTATCAGACTGCTGAGATAATTCGGCGACACCCCGATCTCTTCACTGATGATCATAACAGACAGATCCTGTTGGGCATAGCGGTCCTGTATGATCTGCACTGCCTGCTCGCAGATCACCTCGCTGCTCTTCTTTCTCTGATCCATAAGCATTTTTTTAGCCTCCATACACAGCATTTTTATGATCTGAAAATTCTCTGCCATACGTTCCATTTCACGCATCTGCTGCATGGAATATTTTTTCTGAAGAACTTCTACACCACATTCCCCGATTGCCATATAAATAACCTTATATACTGCCGCCCCGATCTCGGTCAAAAGTATCGTACTAAGTACCAGTGTATTCTTGCCTCCATTTCGCAGCTTCTTTTCCAGATCATCCAGATAAATCTCCAGATCCTCTGCCATTCCACCACGTAAAAAATTCTCCATCGTTGCTGTAATTTCCTGTATTTCTCCCTGTTCCAATCCCGATCCGTGCTCTGCATCGGAAATGAAATAGACACTGCTTTTATCCTTTCTGGAATAACTGAGCGCATTCATTGCCTCCAGATAGCTCTCTCTGCATTTTCCAAGAGTATTCACACTCCTGCTTACCCCGACCTGACAGCAATATCCCATAATACGCTCCACACTCTGAACAATTTCTTCTACAATAATATGTAAATACTTACCCATACCTCCCGGAGTCGTCGCGATCAGCGATACCACTCTTCCTTCCAGATGGCAGCTTACATAATGAACATATTTTTTCAGGATCATATCAACTGCATTTACACTGCTATAGCTTGTCTGATCCTTTCCATTTGCATCACGGATTCCGGTTACAAGCACCACGTACTGCATATTATCCGGCTTTGGATTACGGATCAGCTCACATTCCTCTGCCCGCTCAAGAAGTGCCTCTTCGGACACCCGTTCATTCTGAAAGCTGTCGAGCAAAAGCGGAATAAGGAATTGCGTCTTGCGGATGTCCAGCTTCTCTTTTCTTTCTTTTGTAAATTCTTCCACTCGCTGATCCATGGCTTTTTTAATCTTTATCAATTCCGCCTCGATCTCTTTTGCTGAAATCGGCTTCAGCATATAGCTTACAATATTATATTGAATTGCCTGCTGCGCATAGGTAAAATCATCAAATCCACTTAAAAATGCGATCTGTACCATCGGGCGAACTTCCCTGACCGCCCGTGCCAGCTCAATCCCCGATAAAAATGGCATCTTGATATCAGTAAGGAGCAGATCTGGTTCCAGCTTTTCAACCAGTTCCAGCGCGTCTGCACCATTTTCAGCTTCCCCGACCACTTCAAAACCAATCTCTTCCCACTTTACCCTGCGAACAAGACTTCTTCGGATTTCCTCCTCATCATCAGCAACAACAACTGTATATTTCATATTTCTCCCTTTTTCACTTACTGTCAAACTTTCATCTGGTTACAATTTCTCTTTTTATATTATAGAAGATTCTTATCCACTTTTCCATAAATATATCTCCACTTAAATTTGTAAAATTCTACGATTGTATACACAATAATAGTATAAAAAACGGACAGGCTAAATAGCTTTTCAGTCTGTCCGCTTTTTACATCTTCTTATGCTGTTTTAAAAATTACATTTTTATAACGATTCAATGCAGTATAAAGGACTAATCCAAGCACACCACATCCGACAACTTCTCCGACACCAACTGTCAACATCATAAACGGAATTGGAAGTGCTACTCCATATCCGTAACGAAGTACAAACGGAACGATTACTGTGTTAGCAATAATCGGTGGTAACGGTGCAAGGAAACGGTTTTTGTTACGAAGCTGATAAGTAAAAAATGCTCCGATCAAAGTTGCAATGCTTCCGAAAATGATATCCGGCAGGATTGCTCCTCCGAGAATGTTTCCAACAATACAGCCAACGAAAAGTCCAGGAATTGCTGCCGGTGTAAATACCGGAAGAATCGTAAGTGCTTCTGCAATACGTATCTGTACTTCTCCGAATGAAAATGGTGCAAATACATAAGTAAGCACCACGTAGATTGCAGCGATCATCGCTGCCTGAGTCATAAATGCTACATTCTTGTTCTTCATATGAAATTCTCTCCTCTAGTTTTGTTTTACGTGTGGAAGGTCACGAACACACGATTCATTTTCGCGCAGCAATGAGTCTGGCGGCCATGCTTGCATGGACATCTGACGAATGCCGCGGAAGGCATATACTGTAAGTATATGACCTTACGCCGGGAATCGGCGAAACCCTTGTAAGACCTTGTTTTTAGGGGTTTTGTAACGGGTGTTAGTATAGCATGGGACGGATGAAAAATCAAGGTAAGTACCAAAAAATTTACGACACTGGTAAACATTTCGTTCACCCCTTGCGTCCTGCTGCCAGATATGCTATATTTAAGACATAAAGAGGGAAACCGCAAGCGGCTACCCGCAAATAGTGTCAACTATTACTAATGTCAGTCGTCAACTATTCCCAGTAGTTGGCGGCTATTTTCTTTTACCCTTGAAAATCTCATAGCAAAGACCTACAAGGGCAACAATGAATATACTAAACTGAATCAGATCAGAATATGTAACCATCGTATCGCCCTCCTTTCTTTCGTCTGGAGGGTGTTTTTTATCCCTCCGTAACAGAGGGTAGCCGCCTGGCTTTGGTTTCCCTGTCTGTATCTTACCATGATGACAGCAGACAAGGCAACCATTGTGTTATGTTATTTCTGAAAAATCATTCGCTATATTTTTTCAGCCGGGAAATCAGCCGGCATATTCTTTAGCAATAACATATCATTCAGTATTTTCAATGCTTTTCGCAAATATGCTTGATAATCCGTTTTTCGAGCCGGAACAGAAGCAAAAGTGCATATTTTATCATATCCACATCCTTCAGTAAGAGTTATGAATAATTTACTTGCCAAGCCCGAATTAGACTGTATTGCAGCCTATAATATCATTATAAGATCTTCATTATCTGCATTTCTGCAAAACTGTACCAACTCTTTTTTTCTGCAATCTGTAATTAGATAATCTTTCATGTATGTTTCGCGTACTGTCATTTTCACTCCTTCGCTATATAGTTTCGCTTGTACGGATTTTTTATATTTCATAAGACCACAGCTCGCCCTCTGTTTCATTTTCCGGGATTCTAACAATCAGATCATCATTGGGGATGTACGCCTGTGCAATCTGAATCAGTAAATCTTCCAGAGCTTCTGCAGTGCGAGCGCATAGTTTTATTCCCGCCACATGTTTCCAGGCACTTACATATCCAGACGTTAGAAATAGATCTGCTACCAGTATGTTACTTTCCCATTTTGTCCGTACCTTTGCTATTTTTAATTTTCTGCTTTTATGTGCTTACTGGCTGTGATTTGGCAGCAGATTTGCGAGAAGAAAAGAGGTACTGATGAGCAGAATTAAGAGAATCAATGTCCGGTATGGGCAGATAGTATTTGATTTAGATGATATTGACAGGATCATGGAAGAATACTGGAAAATTGTAAGAGCGGTTTTAGAAGAAGGAAGATGTTTAAGGACAGTAACAGGAAGAAACCCATTTGAATTGATTTAATAAGTGCTTGTACTTTTGTTCTTGTAATAAAAACTGCTTATCAAGCATATTTACGAAAAGCATTGAAAATACTGGATGATATGTTATTGCTAAAGAATATGCCGGCTGATTTCCCGGTTGAAAAATATAGTGAAACGGATTTTCAGAAATAATAATGATACGATGGTTACATATTCTGATCTGATTCAGTTTAGTATATTCATTGTTGCCCTTGTAGGTCTTTGCTATGAGATTTTCAAGGGTAAACGAAAATAGCCGCCACTACCGCAAATAGTGACGGCTGTTCATAAATAACAGTCAACTATACAATTTGGGGTAGCCGCTTGCGGTTTCCCTCTTTGTGTTTTAAATATAGCATATCTGTCAGCAGGACGCAATGGGTGAACGAAATGTTTACCCTTATAATCGAGCCGACATTTTAACGTACCAGTCAAAAATGACTAAATTTTTCTCTATAAATCAGGAGCCCGGTCACCACTTTGGCGACCGGGCTCCTGATTTAAAACATAACAAAAGCGGGTGATGGGAATCGAACCCACGTATCCAGCTTGGAAGGCTGGTGTTCTACCATTGAACTACACCCGCATGACTCTTATTATTATATTCATCATTCAACTGTTTGTCAACAATTTTTTTGTTTTTTTTATTTTTTTATTTTTCCACTTTTTCTTTCCCTTACTTCATTCTGATGTTATAATGAAGAGACTCAGTATACTGATAGGAGGGATTAAATATGAAAATTACAGAAGGCTACATGCCTTATCTTGGATACAAAACCTACTACCGTATTGCAGGCGAATGCTCCGGCAATAAAAAACCACTCATTCTGCTTCACGGAGGACCTGGTTCTACACATAACTACTTTGAAGTACTTGACCGACTTGCTGATGAAGGTCGTGCAATTATTTCCTACGACCAGCTCGGCTGCGGTAATTCTTATGTAGAAGGACATTCAGAACTCTGGTGTTCTAAAACATGGATGAATGAACTGATCGAACTCAGAAAATATCTCGGACTTAATGAACTTCATCTTCTCGGACAATCCTGGGGCGGAATGCTCTCAATCGAATACTTATGCGATCACAAACCAGAAGGGATCAAATCCGTTATTCTTTCCAGCACCCACCCATCTTCCAAATTGTGGGCCCAGGAACAACACCGGATGATCAAATTCATGTCCCAGGAAGATCAGGACGCCATTGCCAAAGCTGAAGCAACCGGCAATTTTGACGATCCGGCATATCTCGCAGCCAATGAACGCTTTATGCTTCTTCATGCCGCCGGCGTACCAAAAGACACCGATCCTGAATGCCTGCGCCGTCCAAAAAAAATTGGAACAGACTCTTATATCACCGCGTGGGGACCAAATGAATACACGCCAATCGGAAATCTCAGCAACTATGAGTACCGTGACAAACTGAAAAATATCAAAGAACCGGCACTTATCATCAACGGAACCAACGATCTGTGCACTCCACTGGTTGCAAAGACCATGTATGACAGTATCCCGAATTCACGCTGGGAACTTTTTGATGACTGCCGTCATGTATGCTTCGTTGAAGATACCGACCGCTATTGCAGGCTTTTAAATGAATGGATGGAGCAAAACGACTAAACCTGCTCAGCGTGATTGGATATATTGTTATCTTTGGCTCTTCACTTTCCATGTTTTTCTATAACCGCTCGTGGGCCAGCTAAAACAAATATCACTCTCTTTTTGTATATCAAAAAGTGCAGATCCCTGTGAAAATACAAATCTGCACTTAGCTCATCATATACGCAAAAGACGCATATTCCCGACAAAATTTTTGTTCAGGCATATGCGTCTTTTTGCACTTTTTACTGCTCTCTGAAAGTGATCTCACCCGTCTCACTGTCCATAGCTTCTACAATCGCAAGTGATTCCAGCGGATATCCAAGGTTGCGGATGATTCTTCCGCCGGACTGGAATCCTTTTTCGATCACAATTCCAATTCCCTCTACAGTTGCACCTGCCTCTGTAACCAGCTGAATCAGCCCCTGCAGCGCACATCCATTCGCAAGGAAATCATCAATAATGAGCACATGATCTTCCTCTGAAAGAAATTTCTTTGCTACAATTACCTGGTTCTTGCATTTGTGGGTAAATGATTCGACTTCTGCTACATACATCTCCCCTTCCAGATTGATGCTCTGTGTCTTTTTTGCAAATACAACCGGTACATGAAAATGCTTGGCTACAATACAGGCAATCCCGATACCAGAAGCTTCGATTGTCAGGATCTTGTTGATATTCTTATCTGCAAATCTCTTCTTGAATTCCGCTCCGATCTGGTCAAATAATTCAATATCCATCTGATGATTCAGAAAACTGTCCACCTTAAGAACATTTCCCTCTTTCACGATTCCATCTTTGACAATACGTTCTTCCAAAAAGTTCATCTTACGTTCTCCTCTTCCTTTAATATTCCATGTATTTTTTTCATTGTATCAGTCTGAGCCATGAAACGCAACCCTCTGCGCTATTTTACCAGAATCTTATAATCCTTTTCAAAAATATCGCCCGGTTCCAGTTCATTCCCCCACTCCCTGTTTTCCAGAATATGGTCAAAATCTTCTCTGTCACTTCTTCCATACCATGGCTCAATGCATACGAAAGGTGCGTGTTTTTTTGCCGGAGACCAGATTCCAAAAAGCGGTGCATCAAATTCTACTTCCAGATAAATCTTTCCATCTGCATCCGCAAGACCGATCCTCTGTGCCTGATGATTTTCAATAATAAGTGCATCCTCATCAAATAAATGTTCCTCAAGCTTCAGACATTTTCCGAAAAGATTTAAGATTTTTGTCCGTGGACAAAGTGCACCTTCTTCATTCAGGATGCTGCTCGTGAGCGGTCCTTCTGTATCAAATATCAACTGACAATCCTCCTGCTTTTCTCCTTCTTTCAAAGGACAGTTAAATGCCGGATGCCCTCCGATCGAAAAATACATCTTCTTATCATTTGGATTTTCTACTTTCCACATTACTTCCACCTGACGTCCGGAGAGTCTGTATCCTACTTTCAGAATAAAATGAAATGGATATTTTTCCAAAGTACTTTCTGTATCTTTCAGTACAAACCAAATCTCTTCTTCTGTCTGGCTCTCCAGATCAAATTCCATGTCTCTTGCAAAACCATGCTGTGACAGCGTATATGTTTTTCCTTCGTATACCGACTGCTTCTGCACATAATTTCCTACGATTGGGAAAAGAACCGGTGATGTTCTTCCCCAGAACTTTGGATCCGCCTGCCACAGATATTCCTGCTCTGTCTTATTGTCTTTTAGCGATTTCATTTCTGCGCCTGCTGAAATAACAGTCAGTGTAAGTTCTTCATTTTTCAGTTGATATGCTCCCATTTTTATGCCTCCATTCCTTTCTGTATCTACTTTTCTGCCTCTACGCCGGAAAATTGCGTATTTAACAGAATCCCGGTTAAACAAAAAGCAGGAGAAATGCTGTAAATTCAACGTTTCTCCTGCTTTTCAAACACTGCCGCAGACCGGAATCGAACCGTTTTACTTAATCTCAAATACTGAT
>NZ_JAQFCE010000027.1:742-48577 GCF_027690675.1 Bariatricus sp. TF06-38A | reverse complement strand
ATTCCCACCGTTTTAGGCGTAGAACGTGTCACACTGTTGGCAAACTCATCAGCGATGACACGCACATGAACTGGCAGTCTTCCACCATACTCATCATCTGCCTTGTCGCAAAGCAGATTGAAAAGCTGTGACTGTAACATGGCAATCACAAAATTAAAGGTTGTATCTGTATCGGACATAATCAAAAACAAGGCTGTCTTCCTGTCCCCGATCTTATCCAGTTCCATTTCATCATAAGACATGATCTCACGAAGTTCTGCTATATCAAATGGTGCCAGCCTCGCACCACAGGAAATAAGAATACTTTTGGCAGTTTTGCCTGCCGCCATTTTGTATTTTTTATACTGTCTGACCGCAAAATGCTGCGAATCTCTTTCTTCCAGTTCCTGGAACATCATATCCACAGGATTCTGGTAAGTTTCATCCTCTTCACGGGTTTCGCTTTCATTCAAAAGATCCAGAAGGGTATTCAGATTCTTTTCCTCTTCATCCCCTTCATACCAGATAAAAGCAATCAGTGCTGTATACAGCAATTTCTCTGCTTTCACCCAAAAATCTTCGGAAGCTTTTTCCCCTTCGCCTTTGGTATTAACAATGATTGTTGTCACCAGCTTCAGGATATCTTTTTCAGACCGTATATAAGCAAATGGATTGTAATGAAGCGATTTGGAAAAATTGATAGTATTCAGAACCTTAATCACATATGGCTCATGAACTACTTTTCCAGATCTATCTTTCATAATATTTCCATTCTTATCTTTCTTAGGTGGTCCCTTTGCTAACATCTTCCCGCATTCCTCAATCAGAGTGCCTTTCGGATCTGTAATGACCATGGAACAGTTCATCTGCATGACTGACGGCTTAACGAAAAATCGAGTTTTTCCGGAACCACTGCCGCCAATGACCACTATATTTTTATTTCTTGCATACTTTGGCTGTTTAGGTCTACTTTCCATAGTCAATGCTTCTGTTGCTGTCAATGGAATATTCATCCAGGGATCTTCCGACATATAAGGCTTGATATCCTCTGCGGTTCCCCATCTAGCTGAACCATACTCGATGCCTTTCCGTAATTTCTTTGCATCTGCCTGTTTCTGCCAGACCAACACTTTCAGAACGACTGCAACAACAATACCTGCTAACAGATCTTTCCAGTTATTGCTTAACACAAAACCTGCAAAAATCCGGTCTGCGTGTTCCATTGCATATAATAGTTTGTTCCCCATATCTTCTCCCGGACTGTTCCGGTAAAGAAAAAATGCCCGGTCTGCATAGAAAGCAGCCAGAGCATAAGGGATATTTGTAAGAACCAGTTTCTTTTTATCCAGGGCGGACAGCTTACCCCCGATTTTATTCTTCCACTTCTGCATCAGAGTTTTGCCGCTTTTCTTTTTCATCGACTCTGCTCCTGATGCCGGTTCTTTACTTTGTCCTTCGTCTTCTTTGGCATCATTGCCCGGTAAGCTGCAAGACGCTTATGAATGGAAGGTTTATTCGCTTTTTGAATCTGTTTCTGGGAAAACTCACGGAAAGCAGCATTGAGTGCATCCTGATCACGTCCCTTGAAGAATACCAGATAAACCGGAGGCTCTTTGCTCTTGTCTTTTTTCAGAGCATAATTGATCCCGTATTTTCTGGCATACCGTTCAAAGGACTTGATATTCTTATTTGTGATCTCGATATTGACCATCCCGGCATTCTGTTTTGCCAGCTCTTTTACCGTGACCTTTCCCTGTTTCGGCTGATTTTTCTGTGCTTTCTTCTCTACTGATTTCTGCTTCTGATGACGCAGATACGCAACAAGAACCTTTTTCAACAGGTCTGCCGTAATCTTAGTAGCCCGAATACAGAACGTGACCGTTTTCTGAGTTACCTCTTCCTGCATGACTTTTCCCTCCTTTCAGCGATTCAACTGCTGTCCAGATCTGTAATCATGGCAATCACCCCCTTTAATGAAAAAAGACAGATTAACCGGTAATCAGGTTCTGCACCTGTACGAGTTTTTCTGTCCCTTCTTCTTTTCTCTTATCTTCTCCACCACAATAGATGGGAACACACATTTCAAGTATTCTACTGTAAATACGCTGATGGGCAGTATCCAAATCTGTGGATTTCATTTCATTCAGTCCCAGATTCGTTGTTACGATCAGCGGAAGCATTTTACAATAGCGGCTGTCTATCACATTATAGACCTGCTCCAAGGCAAACTCGGAATTTCGTTCTATTCCCAAGTCATCAATAATCAGCAGCGGATAATCCACAAGATTTTGTATAATCTGGTTCCTATCTGCCTGATAACTGGTCATTTCATTTAAGATTCTGGAAAAATTTGTCATCATGACACGTTCTCCCTGTTCCAAAAGTGCATTTGCAATACAGCCTGCAAAGAAACTTTTCCCGGTTCCAACTGGTCCCATCAAAAGCAATCCTACATTTTTTCTCTTCATATCTGTCCAGTTTTCTACATACTGCCTGGCAATTAGTATCTTCTGGTTGCTTCCGTTGTCATTTTCAAATTTCCATTCCCAGAATCTTCTTTCCCGAAGTCCGACGGATTTTCTCTGATAAAGCTGCCGCTGTGCTTCTTCCCACTGCATCTTCTCATCCAGTTCCTGCCTGGCTTTTACCTCGCATTCGCACAAACAGGACACTACATGCTCAAATCCCATCAGACTGACTTTCATCTGTTTTCTTTTTCCACAGGTGCCACAATGAAGACATCCCTCTTCGTCCAGATAATCTGCTGTTACTTTATTTTCCATCACAGGCTTTCTCCTTCCTGAAATTCATATTTATCCATTCCTGTCCTGGTTCCATCCCTTTCTGCCCAAAGACAGATTGTTGCAAAATGGTTCTGATACTCTTTTCCACTGGATTTCATATAAACAGAAAGATGATCAATCCGTTTCTGGTAATCCCATGGAAATAGCGTCATCAGCTCCTGCAGTTCAGCTTCCGACAGAACAACATTTTTAAATCTACCATACTGACTGAATTTTTCTTCCAAAGTGGGAGTATTGCCCTTACTCTTATCAGTATGATTCTTTTCAGTCTTATTTATCTTAGTATTACTTCCATCCAGATTCTTGCAGTCCGGACTTCTATTTTTTTGCGTTCCGGACTTCCAGTTTCTTGCAATCCGGATTTCCAATTCCTTGCAGTCTGGAGTTCCAGTTTCTGGCATTCCAGAAGAAAAGTATCTTACTGGCTTTCCTCTACTCCGTTTTACAAAATTTTTCACATATATGACAGAAGGACGATTATTCCCCTGCCGATACCGTTCGATCAATCCAATTCCATGCACACTGTCAAGTTCATAAAGGAGCTTTGTTACAGTCGTATGAGACATCCGCAAAAGATCCTGCAGTTCTGCAATCGTATAAATGATATAGACATAACCGTCACTGTCAATCCAGCCATTTTTCTTTGATAGACTGATGCGGTCTAAAAGGATTCCATACAAGAGTTTTGCATCTGTGGAAAGACCCTGAAATTCCTTTTCTGTAAACAGGGCTTTCGGTATTCGGAAAAAAGAAAACTGGTCAGATTCTTCTGCTCTGAAGTATTCAAAATCTGCCATAATTTATTTCCTATTCTTCCATATTGTTGAAGTCATACCCTGCTGCACTTCCTGTGCCATGACATAATTCATCAAGCACATAATTGAACGCATTCACCGCTTCTTCCAGATAAATTTTCCTTGCCTCTTTATCACACGCATACATATCGGCAATAAATCCTTCATCATTTCCTATTGCGTGTACCAGAGTCTCCAAAACTTTCATAAATTTCTTTTTTGAACACTTTTTATGCTGCCTATTCACATACTTCTGAATGTCCAGTACTCTATCAGCATTTTCCTCATTTTCTTCCAGGATTCCAAATGCCAGGTCCATGCCAAATTCATAGCCATCACAGGAAATCTGATCAATATCAAGCTGTCCAAGCTCATCTCGATAATTTCTTTCTTCCATTGAAGTCAGTGGTGTCTCATATTCATCCAGATATCCCATATCCGCAATCGTTTCCAGAATATCTCTGGATGCTTTCACCATCTTGTCCATGATAATTTCTCTTTCTTCCATCGGCATATTTGCCATAATGCTGTCTAATGTCATCATTGATTCTTCCTCCATCTCATTTTCATAAATATCATTGATATAAAAGTGGTTCGCCTTTCCATTGTCTGAAATGATACGCACCAGATTACCAACTTGAACCAGTTCCTGCACTGCCTGATCTACGCCATATCTGGTCGTATTCAGGTCTTTTTTCATTTCACTTTTCGGATAGATTACAAATAAATCCCCTTCACCATCTACCCAGCCATTCTGCACCGCAAATTTTAAGCGATCCAGAAATAAGCTGTATAAAATCTTTGCTGTATTTGACAGATTTTTGTATTTTTCCATCTGGAACAGCATCTTTGGCACCTGCAGACAATCTACCGGCATATACTCCATCTTACTCATTGATTGTTTCCTCCTTCTGTTTGTACAGCACTTCGGCTGAATTAATATTGATTTCCAGCATCCCTACAAATACCTGATAGTACAGCAGGCATATCTCTTCATCCTCTCTTGCCAGATACAATCCTTCCAGTTCATCGGACGGATGTTTCATTCCATATACTGCCTGACAGATATCATGGATTTTCTCACATTCCACACTTCTAAGATGCAGCTCCAAGGTGTGGTTAAATCTCTGCCAGTCCTCCAGTTTCTGATTTACTGACATCATGCACTGGAACAGTTCCGCTGCTTCACATGCTGCTGACATCACTATATTTTTGTTATTGATACTTCCATCGGCATTTTTCATATGCCCTACCATATACGCCTGATCTACCGAAACCATCTTTTATCCTCCTATCTAAACGGCATTTCTTCTTCCATGCCCTCTGGGATCTCTAAGAACCCTTCCGCATCTTCTGGAAACGGTGGTCTGTCAACCATTTTTGCACCTGCGAATTCAATCCGGTTTGCATACACTTCGGTGGTATAAATCTTTTTTCCGGTATCCTTATCTTCATAATTACCTGTGACAATCTCGCCTTCCACCATGACCTTCGTGCCCTGCATCAGATAATCTCTGGCAAATTCTGCTTTCTTTGCAAAAGCCTTTACCGGAATGAAACTGACTTCATCGGAATAATTTCTTCTGACTGCCAGAACAAACTTGGCGATCTTATGAAGTCCTTTTTCATTCTCCACTTCGTTGTATCCGGGATTTCTTACTAATCGCCCGGAAATAACTGTTGTATTCATTGGCTTACCCCTCCTATGCTTTCATTGATTTGTAACAGATACCGATACATGGTCCACATTTTCCATAGGTACATCCGTAACATTCATCTTTTTCCAACTCTTCTTGCTTCATTTCATCGGCAAACATTCCTAACAGTGTTGTGTAAATCTTTTTCATTGCCAGGAACTTTTCTTCTGCTTTTTCCATCTTCTCTTTGTAAAATGGAATCAGTTCACGAAGAACTGGATGGAAACGTTCATTTTCATCATCCCAGGCACAGGTTTTCATCATACAGCGTGGCTGTTTCTCGTAATTGCCCAGATAATACGGGCAGAACGTACAGCCTCTTTCTTTAACAATTTCCACCGGAATCACTGGCATCTGACTTTTGACTTCCTTTGTTACATGCTTACTTTCAATTCGCTCTCTCATCTTAAAAATCCTCCAAGAATATATATATTTGCAAAAGGGAATTCCCCTGAATTGCCTGTTTTTAAGCACAAAAAAAAGAGGCAGACTTACGATTTTTGTTTTCGCAAGCCTGCCTCTTATCAATCTAATATTCTATTTTCCAATGACATACCGTATAAACACGTATATCGCTCTGATCACATACACTGGAATCATGATACTTCCAATCAATGCTCCAATAATGACACTTAATGCAGCCATCCCAAATGTTGCTGTGGTATCCATTCCTCTCGGAATCAGAATCAACCGCATTTTATGTATTCCAAATGGAAGTCCGGCAATAAATACCAACCAGAACCAATCCGTCTGCCCACTGACCTTCATAATTGTTTTTGTCATCCAAAACCAGAATACCATAAATGCCAGTGGCAGAATTGATTTTTTTATTACATCTCCAATCGTCATTTCTTTCGTCCTCTTATCTAATCTGTTTATCTTCTGTACTTTAGAAAGATATGCCTGATATCTTTGCATCTGTCTATCATTATATCTTATTTGCTTTTCATATTCCACTTTATCATCCCCTTCGCTCTGTTTGTGCTTTCCACGAATCTAATAACTGGAAAATTATTTTTTCGATTTGCTCTTTCTTGTAATCTGGTGGAAAATATTTTTGCAGTTGCTTTTCTGAAAAACTGATTTTCTGATAATTCACTTTTGCTTCTCCTCCAAGAATTTTCTCTATATCTTCTCCAGTCAATTCTTTTTGCTGGCTAAGTTCTTTCAGTTTTTTTGCCTGAGATCCATTTGGCATTTTCTTTGTTGTTCCTATAAACGCCAGTAACAATGACTGCTCATTACTTTTCAAATAAGATAAATCAACTGCAACAGTAAAGGGCAATTCATTTTTATCTACAAACTCCAGCAAGTAATTCGACAAGTAGGTCAATCGTATATATCGTTTGATCGTACTCATTGTCTCTCCGACTTCTGTGCCAACCATCTCAGCTGCCCATCTTTTTTTCAACTTTGGTTCAACTTGGACCAAAGTTAAATCAGTCCGTCTACCCTGACGTTTCAATGCTTCATACTTCATGCGGTATGCAAATGCCTTCTCACTATATAGCAGATTTTCTCTTTGAATGTTGGAATCGACCATAACCACAGTTGCTTCATCATCAGACATATCTCTGATAATGACCGGCATTGTTTTCAGTCCTAATTCCCTGCAAGCATATTTTCTTCTGTGTCCCACAACTAATTCATAATCCTTTTCCCCTGAATTTGAAGGTCTTGCAATTCCTGGCACAAGAACTCCATATTCTGAAATACTTTCAATCATTTCCTCCATTTTATCATCCCTGAACACTTTAAACGGATGATTCTTGAATGTATCCAACTCGTCCAGCGGAATTTCTCGCACACACTCCTGCTCCTCTGACAATCCGAATAATGCATCTACCCCTTTGAATTTTATCTTTGAAGCACTACTTTCTTTCACTGCCATCACCAATCACCTCCTCTACCAGTTTTTTATAAGCTTCGGCAACACGACCTTTCGGATCGTGTTTATAAATACTTACTCCTTCAGCACTCGTCTCAGCTGCTCTTATCGAAAACGGGATTGCAGTCTTGAAAATATTGATATATTCGCCATAATTATCGTGAAGCAACTCTATAATCTCTTTTGAAAAATTCGTTCTTCGATCTACCATGGTAAGTAAGATTCCGTCAATCTGAAGCTTTCGATTTATCTGCTTTCTGACTTTATATATGGTCTGCATCAACTGTTCCAATCCTTTAACAGGAAGATAATGTGCCATAACCGGAATGATAACCGAATCAGCTGCTGCAAGAGCATTTACAGTAAGCATTCCTAGCGATGGCATATTATCAATCAGGATATAATCATATTCTGGTGAAATTGTCTTGATAAACTGTTTTAACACATATTCTCTGCTCATAACATTTACCAGACTAACTTCTACCCCAGACAGTTCAATATTTGCCGGAAGAATGTCCATTCCCTCTTCATGGTGAAGAATTCCATATCCTTCTGGTAATTCAAGACCATTCATTTCACAATGAAGAATTGTCGCTACTGTTATTTCCAATTCATCTGGATTCTGATATCCAAGACTTTCTGTTAAACTTCCCTGTGGATCAAAGTCTATTGCCAGAACTTTATATCCTTTTTTTACCAATCCGATTCCTAAATTCACACAGGAAGTTGACTTTGCGACACCACCTTTTTGATTGACTATTGCTATAACTTTTGCCATCTCTATTTCCTCCCGATTCGTAATGTATGTTTTGAAACTGCTTTTTCTGCCTTTTTCTGATTTTCAGCCTGCAATGTTAAATCATGCGTCTTTATCAGCAATGCCTCAAATCTTTCTTTTTCTTCCTGCTGTTCGTGTGCTGTCAAATCCGTTTCCAAATTCGTTTTTTGTGAAACGCTCAACTTATTTCTAATATTATATGTGTCATATCTTCTTCTAATGCAATTCGCTTCTACACCGGACAGTGTAACCAGTTCTGACCAGGAAGACACTTTACATCTTCTTGCAATCGTTCCCCATGATGGTGTTTCTGGATTTCTACAAGCATCATATATTTTTGACGTTGCCGGTTGTATCCGTTCAAATTCGTTTTTAAATATTTCCAGAAAATCATATTGATCATCCACACACCTTGTTCCATGACGTCCAATCCTTACATATTCCATCTCACCATAATAATCATTTAGAAATTCTCTGGCTGTTTTTCCAAAAAGCTTTTCAAAGACCATATGGCTTGGTAGCTCTTTATGGCTGTCACACTCTTTTATTCTCGGTGGTATACCATTATGAGATTCTGTCCATTCATCTAATGCTTCATATACACTCGCTGCATCCCATCTATCCAATGGCGTGGAAGAATATTTTTTTAGTGCCTGTATCACTTCCACAACTTCCTCCGTCTGTGGCAGACATTGCAGTAATTCGATTGCCTTGGGTATGGCTTTTCTTCTTGTCATAATTCTTGCCATAAAAAAACCTCCTTTGAATGGTCATCATCTCATTCAAGAAGGTTCCTATCAGAAACAATTCCGAATTGTTTTCAATATCTTATCTATACTATTATTTCAACATAAGATATCGAAATGTACATCTGACAGCACTGTTTTTTTATCCAATGCCTTTATCAGAAATCCCTTATTTTAAGGCTTTTCCGGTCGTTTCCTTTATCTTACTCTATTGGAACTGCATAGGTAGAAAATTTCACATCATAGCCCAGATCAAACTTATCGATCGCTTTTAAAAGCCCGATGCTTCCGATCTGAAATAAATCCTCTGCCTCTGTGCCCCGTCCGTAAAATCTTTTCACCACACACCAGATCAGACCGGTGTTTTCCTCCACAAGCTGTGCCCTCGCATTTTCATCCCCTTCGTGAGCCCGTCTGATCAATGCGATTGTGTGGTCCATACAGCTTCCTTCTTTTCCCCTCCTGTCGTTTTCTTCATCCAAACCGTAGTCCCTTTTCCAGGCACAGATTCCACCTGTACTTCATCCATAAATGCTTCCATAAATGCAAATCCCATCCCGGACCGATCCATATCCGGCCTGGTCGTATAGAGTGGCTCCATCGCCTGCTCCACGTTTTCGATACCGATGCCCTGATCCTTCACTGTGACTAGAATGGTCTTCTTATCTTTTTCAATCCCGCACCAGACCGTGATCTTTCCGGACGTCCGTCCCTCATATCCATGAATAATGCTGTTTGTCACTGCTTCAGAGACCGCTGTCTTCACGTCTGCCACTTCCTCCAGAACCGGATCCATCTGCGTCATAAACGCAGCCACTGCCACCCTTGCAAATCCCTCATTCTCCGATCTGCTGTCAAAAACTACTTCCATCTCGTTAAAATATTCCATTACATCATTCCCTCCTCATAAATCTGTATAATCTTCGTCACGCCGGACATATTCAGAATCTGCCGCATCCGTTCACTTGTATGTATCGCCCATACTTCCCCGCCAAGAAGAAAGATATGCCGGTACCGTCCCATGATCACTCCAATCCCGGAACTGTCCATAAAATTCGTTCTTCCAAAATCAAAGATCACATATTTGATATGTTGCTCCTCGATCACCTTATCCGCCTCCCGTTTGATCTCCTCCGCATTGTGATGATCCACCTCCGCCGGAAGAAAAATCGTAAGACAATTTTCTTTGATCTGATACTGCATTTTTGCTTAAACCCCTTTCTGTCTTTTTTATTTATACAAATACGCCAATAGCCTTGATGGATTTATAAAAAGAGTGCGCATTTACGGCACATAGTGCCTTTTGTTTTATAGGAAGTTCCTTCGGAATTTCCTATAAAACAAAAGAGAAAGTAACGCCTTTTTTCGCTACTTTCTCTTTTGTGCCTTTTATATTTTATTGTCCCTGGGTGCCTGTTCCACCGGAAGTATTCTCCGAAGTTCCATCTGATCCCATTGCATCCAGTGCGCTCTGTGCCGAATATGCTGCCTGTGTTCCCGGATAATCGGTCGCTGCTTTTTCGTAATTGCTCTTTGCATTGTCCTTATCACCTTTACCAGCATACGCGTCTCCAAGAAGCTTGTACACACCACCATCACTATAAGAGTCATCCATCTTCTGGATCTTTTCAAGATCCGAAATGGCATCATCATAATTTCCACTCTGCACTTCATACTGCGCGGTCGAATACAGGCTCACACATACTCGCGGGAACACGGAACCGGAGATCGAATCGTAGATTTTCTGTCCCTCTTCTCCCAACGAATCCCTGTTCAGTCCAAGCAACGTATCTGCCATATCCGCATTGCTCGTTGTTCCGCCATAATACTGCTGATATACCTTGACCAGGGCATCATAGCTGTCCTGTGTGGATGCGGCAGTCTGCTTTGCCGATTCTACCTCATCACTGCTGTTACGGTATCCCTCCAGTTCATCCTTAAGCGTCTGGATCTGTGTCTTCTGTGAAGCTATCTGCTCGCTTAGTGCAATGACATTCCGGTTTTTTGTAGACGACTTTGTCTGGTTTACCGCCGGAGCGATCAGGAACCACACCACTGCCGCTCCAACCACCATACCGATCAGAATATTGACAACTGTCATCACTGCCGCATTGTCTCGCAGTGTTGCTGCAGGCTGGATGATCGTCTCATTTCCCAGATTGTATGTGACAACCGACTGTCTGCCATGCTTTTCCTCTTTAATATGTGCAACCTGCCGATTCCGCTGACGGTTCAGCTCATGCATATACCGGAGCGTAATATCATTCGTCACATCCAGCTTGAGTGCCGTCTTCAGGCTCTGTCTTGCTTTGGAATACTGTCCGGAATGCATATAAAGAAGTGCCAGAAGCTGATATGCCTTCAGGAAAGACGGATGTGCCACAACCACCTTTTTCAGCTGGATGATCGCAAGATCTTCTCCATTCTGTCTGCAGTATCCAAGACACTGGTTGTATTTGTGAACTGCCTGATTCACTTTCTCCAGCTCACTTGGATTATCCTGAACCTTACTGATATAGTAGCTGGCAATATTCTCTGAAGCCCTGAAGTTTTTACTGATGATCCACTCTACAAGAGCCTCCGCTACTTCTCCACGTCCATAATAGACAAGTCCGAGAAGATTCCTCGCTGTGATATTTTCTCTGTTAAACTGCAAACTTCTTTTTAACGACACAATTGCCCCGGACAGATCCCGGATCTGCGCTTTCTTCAGTCCATCATTGTACCAGTAGTTCGACTGGTACTCGAGTTTCTGCTTATAGTCCATCAAAATCTCCCCTATTTTTTCTGATCCATCATCTCTCTTAAGATATCTGTCATATCAGACAGATCCTCCTGATATACTGCATTCTCGATATCTTCTACTTCCAGACTTGGTTTGAACTTCTTAAGTTCTTCTTCAAAATTAAGCATCTTCTCCTCCTATCAGTTCTTTTAACTCCCCTACCAGATAGAGCGACCCCAGACAGTAAAGTTTCCCTTCGCTGCCCTTTTCATTCAATGCACGTGTAAATGCATCAGCAAGCGTGTCCTCCCGATAGACCGGTCTGTCTGTATACTTCCGGAACAACGCGGCAAGTGTATCTGCCTGCGCTCCCCTTTTATTGTCTACTTTGGCAATGACATAAGCATCTGCTTTCGATTCTCTGCATAAAAGCTCGATCATATGACTGTAATCCTTATCTGCAACGGCTGAAAAAAGGATTATCAGTGGATGGATTTCCCCTTCCGCCTCTCTTTGCAGCCGGATACTCTTTGTAAATTCACGGATTGCCGCAAGATTATGCGCCCCGTCAAAGATAACTCCGGGAAGAACCTCTTCCATTCTTCCCTGCCATTTAACAGATGCAACCACCTTCTGCCATTTGCAGATTTCTGCCTTGTCGCCAAATGTATATCTCATCGCCCGGATTGCAAGTGCTGCGTTCATCACCTGATAGATTCCGGTGCTGGCCACCTGCCATACGGTATTATTATCATACTCATCCAAAATAGAAAAAGCAATATGTTTGTCTGTAATTTCTTGAATTTTCAACGCATCTTTTTCCATTTTATACCACGGTGCTTCTACATTTTCGGCAGTTTCTTCTATAACCCGACTACTTCTTTCATCAGAGCCGTCAAAAAATACCGGTACGCCTTTTTTGATGATTCCGGCTTTTTCTCCCGCAATCTTTTCAATCGTATCTCCAAGGATCTCTGTGTGATCCAGTCCGATCGATGTAATCACGCTCAGGAACGGATGCTCGAAGGAATTAGTCGCATCCAGCTTTCCTCCAAGTCCTGTCTCCAGTACAATATACTCTGCATCATTCTCTTCAAATGCAAGCATACCCATTCCATACAGGAATTCAAAATAAGAAGGATGTTCCAGCCCTTCCTTTTCCAGTTCTTCTGCCACCTGCCGCACCTTTGCAAAAATCCGGCAGAAGGTATCATCGTCAATATCTTTTCCATTGATCCGGATCCTCTCGTTGAGCTTCACCAGATGTGGTGATGTAAAAAATCCGACACGCTTTCCCTCAAAAAGAAGAATCGCCTGCATATATGCGCAGACGCTTCCCTTTCCGTTTGTCCCTGCCACATGAAGAACCTTTCTTCCCTGGCAGGGATTCCCCAATCTTCTCATAAATTCACGGGTATGCAAAAGCGTATGCTTCTTTGTAAATTTTGGTATGTCCTCTATATATCGGACTACTTCTTCATACTTCACAATCTTTCCCGTCTTTCTTAAGCGGAACTCTACTGCTGCCCGCTCTTTTCTTCTTTATTATTCTGATCCTGCTGTTCTCCGGACTGTCCGGCATTTTCTGTCTTCTGCTGATTGCCGTCCGTCTTTGCAGAATTCTTCTGTTCTTTTACTTCATCTGTATATTCCAGGATTTTTCCATCCATGTAAATATATTCTCTTGAAGTCCTGAAGATGGTATTGCTTGATCCGACCTGGCTGACCGTAATGATGTCTCCATCCTTCAGCTTACTGTCCGGAAGTTCGATCCTTGTATTATTGAGGAAAGTAGATTCCTGCTTTTCATCATTGATGTAAACCTTGCTCCATTTAGTAAAGTTTGTTCCGTAGAGGCTATAGGTCTCATCCAGATTTTCTACAAGATCCGTGAGCGTAACCTCCTTGATCCCCATCTGCATATGGCCTTCTGTGATCGGCGGCTTACCATTGTATACATACTGGTCTCCATACAGAATATCATACTGTAACAGCTCCAGATCCTTCAGATAATCCTTTGTCTGGCGTCTCTGCTGGTGATAGTTGAATACCGTACCGGAATGTAATCCCAGGCGGTCCATCACATCCGCCATGATCTGGTAGGACGGAATGTTCCGGTCCTCTTTCTGAAGTCCAAGATTGTCCCAGATCACATAATTTGTATTGTACAGATAACGGTTCTTCATATCCTTTGCTTCCAGTCCCATTGTCGGCAGATGGTCACCATAGAATACAACCACAGTCGGCTCACCGCGTTCTTCCATCATTTTTACCAGATTACCGGCAAACTGATCCATCTCATATACCTGGTTCACATAGTATTCCCAGGCATTGTTCTTCTCTTCTGTCGGTGCTCCTGTTACGGTGATCTTCGGGTTCTCAATCACCTTTTCTGTCGGATAATTTCCATGTCCCTGTACACTGACTGTAAATACAAAATCCTCCTGCTCGGTAGAGTCCAGAGCGTCTTTGATGTGCGTCAGAAGAATATCATCCTTCGACCATCCATTCTCTGTTGTCTGGAGAATATTCATAAACTCTTTACTTGTAAAGCTGTCAAAACCAATATTGTTAAATACCTTCGCACGGCTGTAGAAATTACCACCGTTGTTGTGAATCGCATGGGTTCCGTAACCGAATGCAGAAAATGCAGTTGCTGCACTTTCACATACCTGATTCTTAAGCTTTGTCTTATAAGGATACTCGCCCGGTCCGAAATAACGCAGGTTCATACCTGTCAGCACTTCAAATTCTGTATTGGCTGTTCCGGCCCCTACCGAAGGAACCTTAAAATATCCGGAAGAATAATTTTCAAACATCTTGCGCAGATTCGGAATCGGATCCTCTGACATCTGCAGATCCTCATATTCAATAGGATCAAAGAAAGATTCCAGCTGTACAAACAAGACATTCGGTCTCACACCATTGTCGGATGTGCTCTCTGTCATCTCTCTATTATCCGTGATCTTCTCGATCGTGTCTTTGTTATAATCATTCGGTTCTGAAATACCTGTATTAAAAAGGCTGGCCGAGAAACAATACGGAAGTCCGTAATCCTGATAAGCAAATGCGATATTTCCAAAGTAAGTAGAAATAATCCTCTTATCTACAGCAACATTTGTCAGTACAGAATATCCAAAAAACGCTGCAACAACAATAATCAGCATCGGGATCCTGTGCATCTTTCCTTCATACTGTCCGGCACGTCTCCACATGGCAACCAGCCAGATGAGCAGTGCCGGAACACCAATTCCCATCATCACAAGCTCTGCCACCGAGAAATAGTTTGTAAACAGTGACAGTCCTTCTGTAAATGTCTTTAGATCCTGTGCATTAAACGGCGTAACACGCTTTGCCAGCATCACTCCGTTGACAACACCCAGAAAGAGCCACAATGCACTGATGATCAGTCGTGTAAACACCCGGCGCCGCACCAGATAAGCGATTAAAAGTGTAACGAAAATCATTCCGGCATTGTACAAAAATACCAGCGGTGTTCCTGTCATATACTGCCAAGCTGCAATTGCAGAATGTCTGGACAGTGCTTCAATGATAAAGTTAATGATACAAGCCCACAGTGCCTGAAGCGGCAAAGAGAACCGATTCATTATCTTATAGTACGGTGCCATCTTTTTTGCGAATTTGCTGTTTCGCCGCTTTTCAAGAATCTGCTGTCTTCGCTCATGCTGCTTTTTTAAATGCGCCTTTATATCTCCTGGCTTCATATTCTTCAGCTTCTGCCATTTTCCTTTCAGATCCGGTTTTTTCCACTGAATCTTTTTAAAATGAATTTCCTTCATCGTCTTTTAACCCCTTACGTGTTTCTGTACCGTCAGGCGCAGTTTATGCTGCGCCTGACGGTATATCCGGCTAAAAAAGAATATGCCTTAGTACTTTCCTGCAGTGATTATCTTCCTGCCTTTAAAGCCTCCAGACGTTCTTTCACCTGTTCCATCATCTGTGTATACTTTTCAAGCTTTGCTTTTTCTTCATCAACCTTTGCCTGTGGTGCTTTGCTGACGAATTTTTCATTTGAAAGCATTCCCTTTGCACGGTTGATTTCTTTTGTAAGCTTTTCTTCTTCTTTTGTCAGACGCTCGATTTCCTGTTCGAAGTCAATCAGCTCTTCCAGTGGTACATATACAGAAGCATCCGGTACTACGATCGATACGGCATCATCCGCAATACCTGCCTTATCAGCCTGGACAGCAAGTTCAGAAGCACTCATAAGCGGGCATGCACATGTTGTCAGTTCTTCGAATCCTTCACAGAGCTTCTCATCTTCGCATACTACATAAACCTTTGCTTTACGGCTCGGCGGTACATTCATTTCTGCCCGCGCATTTCTGACACCACGGATAACTTCTTTCATATGATCTGTTATATTTTCAGCGTCTGCATAGCACCAGTCTTCGCTAAACTGCGGCCAGTCTGACATCATCAGAGATTTTTCCTCCGGTACCAGTGCGCTGTAGATTTCTTCTGTTACAAATGGCATAAATGGATGTAACATCTTCAGTGCATTACCAAGAACCGTCTTCAGTGTCCAAAGTGCTGCATTAGCGCTCTTATAATTTTCATCAGAATGGTAGATCCTGTATTTTACAAGCTCAATGTACCAGTCACAGAATTCATCCCAGATAAAGTCATATACTTTCTGTACAGCAATACCCAGTTCAAATTTATCCATGTTCTCAGTTACATCTTTTGCAAGTGTATTTACCTTGGATAAAATCCATTTATCGGTTACTTCAAAGTCTGCCTCATCCGGTTTGGAAATTACCTTATCTTCCATGTTCATCATGATAAATCTGGATGCATTCCATACCTTATTGGCAAAGTTACGGCTGGATTCTACACGTTCGTTGTAGAAACGCATATCATTTCCGGGTGCATTTCCTGTGATCAGAGTCAGACGGAGTGCATCTGCACCGTACTCATCAATGACCTCCAGTGGATCGATACCATTTCCAAGAGATTTACTCATCTTACGTCCCTGGGAATCCCTTACCAGTCCATGGATCAGAACAGTATGGAACGGTGCTTTTCCAGTATGTGCATATCCGGAGAATACCATACGGATTACCCAGAAGAAAATAATATCATAACCGGTTACCAGTACATCTGTCGGATAGAAATACTTGAAGTCCTCTGTCTCTTCCGGCCATCCAAGTGTTGAGAACGGCCACAGTGCTGAACTGAACCAGGTATCCAGTGTATCTTCATCCTGTGTCAGATGTGTGCATCCGCAATGCGGGCATTTTTCCGGCATCTCACGTGCAACAACCACTTCTCCACATTCATCACAATAGTAGGCCGGAATTCTGTGTCCCCACCAGATCTGACGTGAAATACACCAGTCACGGATATTTTCCAGCCAGTTCAGGTAGATCTTACCAAAACGTTCCGGTACGAATTTTAATTCGCCGGTCTTGATCGCATTGATCGCCGGTTTGGCAAGCTCATCCATCTTAACAAACCACTGTGGTTTGATCATCGGTTCAACGGTTGTCTTACATCTGTCATGTGTTCCAACGTTGTGTACATGTTCTTCGATGCTTACAAGGTATCCTTCTTTTTCCAGATCTTCTACGATTGCTTTTCTTGCTTCGTAGCGATCCATTCCGGAATATCTTCCGTATCCTTCTACGATGGTAGCATCATCATTCAGGATGTTGATTTCCGGAAGATTATGTCTCTTTCCTACTTCAAAGTCATTCGGGTCATGTGCTGGTGTGATCTTAACCGCACCTGTTCCGAATTCTTTATCAACGTAAGCGTCTGCCACGATCGGGATTTCTCTTCCAACTAACGGAAGGATGACATTCTTTCCTACGATATCTTTGTACCTGTCATCGTCCGGGTGTACGGCGATCGCTGTATCTCCAAGCAGAGTTTCCGGACGTGTAGTTGCGATCTCAAGGAAACGTTCTGTTCCTACGATCGGGTACTTGATGTGCCAGAAATGTCCTGCCTGTTCCTCATGCTCAACTTCTGCGTCAGAAAGGGAAGTCTTACATACCGGACACCAGTTGATGATTCTGGAACCTTTGTAGATAAATCCTTTTTCGTGAAGACGAAGGAATACTTCTTTGACCGCATTCGAGCATCCTTCATCCATGGTGAAACGTTCTCTGTCCCAGTCACAGGATACACCAAGCTTTTTCAGCTGACCTTCGATGGTTCCTGCGTACTCTTCTTTCCACTGCCAGGTTCTCTTAAGGAATCCTTCTCTTCCGAGTTCTTTCTTATCAATTCCCTCTGCCTTTAACTGGTTTGTAACCTTTACTTCTGTTGAAATTGCAGCGTGGTCTGTTCCCGGGATCCACAGTGCATTATATCCCTGCATTCTCTTGTAACGGATCAGGATATCCTGAAGCGTATTATCGAGAGCATGTCCCATATGCAGCTTACCGGTGATATTCGGTGGCGGCATTACCGTTGTAAATGGTTTTTTACTTCTGTCAACTTCAGCGTGAAAATACTTTTCTTCACACCATTTTTCATAAAGTTTCGCTTCAATCTCTTTCGGATTGTAGGTCTTTTCAAGATTCTTACTCATTGTTTCCTCCTCTTATAAGTCCACCGCGCACTTTTGCTCTCTATAAAGAATAAAAAAAGCCCTTTACAATATGTAAAGGGCGTGTATAAACGCGGTACCACCTTTGTTCCACGAAATAAATCCATCTCGTATCTCTCACAGTTCTATAACGGAAACCACCCCGTGATATCCTACTCGCCCTTTTTCAGATACCCGGCTCCAAAGCTACCTTCTGCAACCACTTCCCGTAAACCGTCTCTCAGCCTGTGAACGGTTCTCTCTTCTTCGGACCAGTCTGCATACTCCTCTTTCTCATTGCCTTTTCCCATAACTATTGATAATCATAG
This sequence comes from Bariatricus sp. TF06-38A, assembly GCF_027690675.1. Taxonomy (NCBI): domain Bacteria; kingdom Bacillati; phylum Bacillota; class Clostridia; order Lachnospirales; family Lachnospiraceae; genus Bariatricus; species Bariatricus sp. TF06-38A. Next base: position 30,278 of record NZ_JAQFCE010000027.1, on the reverse strand, counting down.
TATTCAAAGTCCGATTTGTCAAGAAGTTCATGAAATCTTTAGAACTTCTTAAAGATTAAATTTTTCACTTAACTCAAAAAAGGCGAAATCCCTCTGAATAAGAAAGATCCCGCCCTAAATTCCTAAGCCTCGTCAATCGCTTTTCCGATATCGTGGCGCATATATTTGTTATCAAATTTAACCCATTCGGTTGCTTTGTAAGCATTGGCACGGGCCTCTTTGAGCGTTGCTCCTTTGGCTGTCACACCGAGGACACGTCCTCCGTTTGTCACGATCTGATCTCCATCGAATTTGGTTCCGGCATGGAAGCAATAGTATCCTTCATGCTTCTTGAACTCGTCAAGACCTGTGATCGGAAGTCCTTTTTCATAAGCGACCGGATAACCGTCAGATGCAAGTACCACACAGACTGCTGCATTGTCTTCAAACTGAAGATCTACCTGATCCAGTGTTCCGTCGATACAGGCTTCGATCACATCGATCAGATCATTTTTCATACGCGGAAGAACAACCTGTGCCTCAGGATCTCCGAATCTGGCATTGTATTCCAGAACCTTCGGTCCGTCTTCGGTAAGCATCAGTCCGAAGAAGATGATCCCCTTGAACTCTCTTCCCTCTGCTGCCATTGCATCTACCGTCTTCTGGTACACATATTTCCGGCAGAATTCGTCAACTTCTTTTGTATAGAAAGGACTCGGTGAGAAAGTTCCCATACCACCGGTATTCAATCCCTGGTCTCCGTCTTTGGCTCTCTTGTGATCCTGCGCGCTTGTCATAGTCTTGATGGTCTTTCCATCTACAAAGGAAAGAACAGAAACCTCACGTCCTGTCATGAATTCTTCTACAACCATGGTATTACCGGATGCACCGAATTTCTTGTCCAGCATGATCTCTTTCACGCCGGCTTTTGCTTCTTCCAACGTATTACAGATCAGTACACCTTTTCCAAGTGCCAGACCATCTGCCTTCAGAACGATCGGAAATTTGGCTGTCTCCAGATAAGCCAGCGCTTCGTCTGCATTGTCAAAGTTCTCATATGCTGCGGTCGGGATGTCATATTTTTTCATCAGATCTTTTGAAAATGCCTTGCTTCCCTCCAGGATTGCTGCATTTTTTCTTGGTCCGAATGCGCGGATCCCGGCTTTTTCAAATTCATCTATAAGGCCGCCAACCAGCGGATCATCCATTCCTACGATTGCCAGATCAATCTCTTTTTCCTTTGCAAATGTAACCAGCTTGTCAAATTCCATCGCACCAATCGGTACACATTCTGCAAGCTCTGCAATCCCGGCATTTCCCGGTGCACAGTACATCTTCTCTACCTTGCTGCTCTTTGCTACACAATATGCAATTGCGTGTTCTCTTCCGCCACCGCCTACGATCAATACTTTCATTGGTGCTCCTCCTTCTCTAACGGGCAATTGACACTCTGCCATCTTTTACTGTTACTTTTCCATTTGCGATCAGGTCGATCGCATGTGGAAGGATCTTCCACTCCGCCTGCTCCATCACTCGTCTCTGCAGAACCTCCGGTGTATCGCCTTCTTCTACTTCAACAGCCTTCTGGAGAATGATCGGACCGGTATCCGTTCCTTCGTCTACAAAATGTACGGTTGCTCCAACCACCTTTACCCCTCTGGCAAGTGCTGCCTCATGAACCTTCAGTCCATAATATCCCGTTCCGCAGAACGACGGAATCAGAGATGGATGGATATTGATGATCTTATTTCGGTATCTGCTGATCATTTCTTCCGGAATCACAACCAAAAATCCCGCCAGAACGATCAGATCCGGTTTCAGTTCGTCTACCTTTTCAAGAAAAACTTTGTTAAACTCTTCTCTTGTCTCAAAATCCTTCGGCGAAACGCACTGTGCCGGGATCTGATGATTCCCGGCTCTTGTGAGTGCATATGCGTTCTTATTATTGCTGATGACACCGACCAGCTCTGTATTGGTGATCGTGCCATTTTCCACTGCATCAATGATTGCCTGCAGATTGGTTCCGCCTCCGGATACAAGTACAGCAACTCTTAACATAAAGTAACTCCTTTTTCTCCTGCTTCTACATAACCAACCACAAATGCTTCATCTCCAGCTTCTTTCATTGCCTTAATTGTAGCATCTACATCCTTTTCATCGACAGCGACAACCATACCGATACCCATATTGAAGGTATTGTACATCATCTCTTCTGCAATGTTGCCAGTCTTTGCGATCAGGTTGAAGATTGCAGGGATTTCATAGCTGTCCTTCTTTACCACTGCACGGATTCCTTCCGGAAGCATTCTCGGAATATTTTCATAGAATCCACCGCCTGTGATATGGCTGCATCCTTTGACTCTTACACCGGCTTCTTTTACGTTCTTCAGTGCTTTTACATAAATTCTGGTCGGAGCAAGAAGTGCTTCGCCAAGTGTCTTTCCTAATTCATCATAGTATGTATTTAAGGATTCTTCTGTAATGTCGAATACCTTACGAACCAGTGAAAATCCATTGCTGTGAACCCCTGTAGACGGCATTGCAACAAGTACATCACCTGGCTTAATATCAGAACCGTCGATAATGTCTTTCTTATCTACAACTCCGACTGCAAAACCTGCAAGGTCGTAATCATTCTCTGGCATCAGTCCCGGATGTTCTGCTGTCTCTCCACCTACAAGTGCACATCCTGACTGCTTACAGCCCTCTGCCACACCGCTTACGATCGTAGCGATCTTTTCCGGGTAATTCTTGCCACAGGCAATATAATCCAGGAAGAATAACGGTTCTCCACCAGAGCATGCGATATCATTCACACACATGGCAACAGCATCAATACCGATCGTATCATGCTTGTCCATTACAAATGCAAGCTTCACCTTTGTTCCACATCCATCTGTTCCGGAAAGAAGTACTGGTTCTTCCATATTCTTGATTCCACTTAAATCAAATGCACCTGCAAAACCGCCAAGCCCTCCTAACACTTCCGGTCTCATGGTTTCTTTTACATGCTTTTTCATAAGTTCTACTGATTTATATCCTGCCTCGATATCTACGCCGGCTGTCTTATAATCCAACATTTTCTATATCCTCCTGGTATTTTCACTGACATCTGTATGCCTACATCTGCTTGATATATTCTTTGTGTCCGATTTTTTCAAGCTTTTCTGCTTTTTTCTGGACGGTTTCTTTCATTTCTGCAGTGTAATCCTTCAATTTCTGAAGAAGCTCAGGATCTGAGGTTGCAAGAATCTTTGCAGCCAGAATAGCTGCGTTTGCTCCGCCATCGATCGCAACTGTGGCAACCGGGATTCCAGGCGGCATCTGAACGATTGAATAGAGTGCGTCGACACCCTCCAGATTCTTCCCTGACATTGGGATTCCGATAACCGGCATCGGGAAAATTGCTGCACACATTCCTGGAAGATGTGCTGCCATACCTGCACCTGCAATAATTACTTTGAAGTCTTTTGCTTCTGCAGACTTCGCATATTCATAGAATACATCAGGCTCACGGTGTGCCGAGATGATCGTCATCTCATAATCGATTCCAAACTTTTCCAGCATGTCGGCAGCTTTTCCCATTACTTTCATATCTGAGTCGCTGCCCATTACGATTCCAACTTTTGGCATAATGATCTCCTTTTCTTTTATCTATAAGTATTTTAATAAATAGCTAACCACTTATAAGTTATTTTACTAAGTCTGTTGCGGTATGTCAACCGTTACTTATCTGACCATTATTTAATTTTACTTATTGGTATTATTGAAAATCCATAACTAATACTAATTCAGAGGTTCATTGAGGATCTCTGTTCCCGGAAGAACAAACCGTCCATCACGGATAATTTCTGTCTCTGTTCCGTCTTTCGCCACTACAACAATGCTTCCCAGCTCATCATAAGGGATGGTGATATCGGTATGGCACTGGAAATATGCTTTCGACGGATCCTCTTTTCTCAAGATCGATATGCTGTTGTCTCTTGCAATAATCTCTTTTCCATCCGGATTGTAAACCTTTACATCCTCTGCCCAGCTGTAGCAGGTATCCCCTACTGCAAAATGCGGTCCCGTCTTTTCAGCGATCAGAATCGTATATTTATCTGCAATATCATATTTCTTCGCAACCGCATAAGCTGTGGTATTGGTTCCGATCGCAAACTCGCCGATCGGAAGTGTCTGATGATTGTGCAGAATGTTATCGAAAATATATTTTTTATTTTCTTCTTCTGAATCAAAATTGGTGCAGGTATACTCTGTGATCTTTCCTTCTTTAAAACTGATCTTCAGATTGTAATACGGAAGTCCGTGAAGAAATACCTTGCTCACAAAAAGGGTACCTTCTGTTCCTTCCAGTACCGGGGAAGTGAACACCTCACCTACCGGGATATTGACATCGGCAACACAGTTTTCAAAGATCGTCTCTTTTGCCGGATCGGCAAGCGGATGAAGCATCACTTTCAGATCCGTCTGGTTTTCGCCTGAGCCTGTTACTTTTACATACTCTCCTTTATCCAGTGCATCGATCATTGTCTGCTGCACCTTCTGGTAAAGCTTGTAATCCAGAGTATTGATCTTGATCGTTTCATCAAAGATCTCATGATACTGCTCTCCGATTTCCGGAACCGGCCAGGAAATGATCGTAAAGCTTCTCTCATCTCCCGGAAGATATTCATTGGTCAGACGTCCGGCTCTTCCATTCATCGCAACCAGAAGTTCTTCCTGCTTTTCGCTTAATTTAACTGCCTCTGGTTTAGCCTGCGGAACAAAAGTCTTTTCTCCGAAAATGTCGATCACTGCCGGTCCTGCATAGCCTGCTGCAATCTCTTTATTCTGCTCGTAAGTGGTACGCATCACTTCCAGCTTTCGCTCTACATACTGTTTATCCATCACAAGCCCGATATCATCTCTGTGGTCATAGACATACTGCTTGTTGCCGGAAATATTGAAAAATCCGATCTGGCTGTTACGTCCTCTTGTGATCACGCTGTGACTTGTTCGGAAAATACTCGGCTTTAATCCCATTTTGGCAAAATTCTCAATGGCTTTTTTTACGATCCGTTCAAATCCCATTGCATAGTAAATGTTGACTACAGATTTTTTTGACAGGTCTTTTCCGGTATTTACAAAACCAATCCTGTATCCTTCACTGAAGGTATCTGCCATCTTATCAATCTTCTCCTGTGAAAGTGAATTTAAATATGCGGCTGTCTCTCTTTCATTTACCCCCACATATTCTCCCATACGGTAGAGATAACGCAGATCGGAAAGATCTTCATTCATGATCATATTCACAATGAAGCATCCTCTTTCCGGATCGATCTGGTCTTTGATGCGGTCTGCCGCAAATACATCACAGTAATCACTTGCATACCAGTAAAAGATTTCCTTCAGGCTTTCCGGCTGCGGCTGCTTTTCTTCTTCAAATTTGTTGTAGATTTCAATCAAAAGCTCTGCTCCGATCACAACATACTCCATACGCTGTTCCTGAACATAAGAAATGCTTCCGCGAATCTCGGTGTAAACCGCAGACAAAAAGCTTCCCAGTTCTCCTCCCAGCACCAAAACCGCATAAGCCGGATTTGCATAAGATTTCTCATAGTTTGCTTCCAGTTCGTCTGCATAAAGATCCTTCATCTCTTCCTGCAGCTCTTCTTCTGACATCTCTTTCTGCTTTCCGCTTTCCACATTCTGTTTCAGCTCATCAAGCTTTAAAATAAACCGAGCCACATGCTGGAAATACTCCCGATATGGCTCTGCTACTGTTTTTTCTTCTATTATTGCTTTTATTCTGTCAATTGCCAGATTATATCTTTCTTCCATTTATACACATCCTCTTATAAATACTAAGATCAGGGCAAGTAAAATAAATCCGTTTACAACAATTCCGATCTTGCAGGTCAGATAATTTTTATCTCTTTCTTTAAATCCTTTTACACCCGTTACAATACCGATGCAGGCAAGAATCATATCGAAAACCCCAAAGCTTCCTACCATTGCTGCTGATTTCCCTTTATTCATAAATGCCATTACAATCAATCCCGCTATCACTGCCGTAACAAGTACTGCCATCACACAGGACCAGATTCCCTTGCGGGAATGCTTTCTTTTTATCTGACCATACTTCCGGCTTCTTTTATTTCGATCTCTTTCGCGTGCTCTTTTTTTATCTCTCCTGCTTCGCATCGTGCCATCTCCTTATCATATTACAAATCGCGAAGACGATATACCCGATCACACCGCCAAGGGTGTTGAGCAGCATATCATCCACATCAAAACTCCCCACTCTTGTTACCAGCTGAAAGCACTCCACAAAGAAGCTCACTCCAAAACTGTAGAAAAGGGTAAGAAAAAAGCTGCGATACCGGCTTGCCATCGGCATAAAAAATCCAAATGGTATGAAAATCAGGACATTTCCGAACAGATTTGCATAAGATACCCATCCTAAAACATCTCGATACAGCCAAAATCTTTTTATTTCACAGAAAAGAACCAGGTTATAATGATATTCCCCGGTTCCTTCCCGTCCATACCAGTCAGAAAAAATCAGAAAGTAAAATAAAAATCCAATATACAGGACAAATAAAATCTTCCCAAGAACCCGAAGTCTTTTTCTGTTCTTTGCTTTCAACTTAAAGCGCCCTTCCTAAAATGTCAGTCCCTTTTTCGCACCAAGCAGCTTTCCACCGCTGACAAGCAAAATGATCCCGGTTGTCACACCAACAACAATAGAAATAATTCCGATCGCAATATTGGCACCGCCGGCAAGTCCCATCACCTTATATGTCTTTTCTGTCACTGTAACTCCTCCTTATTTTGCACCATACTGCTCATAGTATGCGTCGATTGCAGCCTTGATGTTGTCATCGATAACAATTTCACCATTGCATGGTTTGTTGTACAGATGCTCTACTACATCCTTCATGGTTACGATTGCATTAGTTTCAAATCCGTAAAGATCCTTTACTTCATCGAGTGCGCATTTCACACCGCCTTTTCCTACTTCCATACGGTCAAGGGATACCATCAGTCCAACAATTGTTACATCAGCGGCTCCTCTTACCTTCGGTACAGTCTCTTCCATGGATTTGCCGGATGTGGTAACATCTTCGATCATAACCACGCGGTCTCCGTCCTGAAGCTTGCTTCCGAGGAAGCTTCCCTTATCTGCTCCGTGATCTTTTTCTTCTTTACGGTCTGAGCAGTAACGGATCTCTTTTCCGTATAATTCACTGTAAGCGATCGCGGTTACAACTCCAAGCGGGATTCCTTTGTAAGCAGGTCCGAATAATACATCAAAATCATCCCCGTATTTGTCATGGATTGCTTTTGCGTAATATTCACCGAGTCTTTTGAGCTGTGATCCTGTCACATAAGCTCCTGCATTCATGAAGAAAGGGGACTTTCTTCCGCTTTTCAGTGTAAATTCTCCAAATTTAAGCACGTGGCTTTCTACCATAAAATCAATAAATTCCTGTTTGTAGCTTTCCATTTTATTTATCCTCCATCTCTTATCTGTTCTTTATTTTACAATTCCAACCATATCTTTCACAGACTCAAAGCCATTCTTCTTCATGTAGGCTTCAATTCCATCGATCACTTCCATCGTCACTGCCGGATTGTGAAAGTTGGCTGTTCCTACGGATACGGCACTTGCTCCTGCAAGAAGGAACTCGATCGCATCTTCTGCGCAGGAAATACCGCCCATCCCGATGATTGGGATGTTCACTGCCTGTGCTACCTGATATACCATGCGGACAGCGATCGGTTTGACGATCGGTCCTGATACACCTCCGGTCTTATTTGCCACCGCAAATGTCTTACGATTGATATCAATCTTCATACCGGTCAGTGTATTGATCAGGGAAACTGCGTCCGCACCGCCTGCTTCTGCCGCTTTTGCTATCTCAGTAATATCGGTTACATTCGGTGTCAACTTCATGATGATCGGCTGCTTTGCGATCTTCTTGATCTGTCCGGTCAGCTCTTCTACATGCTTTGCATCCTGTCCGAAAGCAAGGAATCCTGCATTGACATTCGGGCAGGAAATGTTGATTTCCATCATATCGATCGGTTCATCCGCAAGGCGTTCTACCACTTCAAGATACTCTTCCGGTGCATGTCCGCAGACATTCACAATGATCTTGGTATCATAGTTTTTCAGATACGGAATATCTCTTTTACAGAACAGATCGATTCCCGGATTCTGAAGTCCTATGGCGTTCATCATTCCGCCGTAAACCTCGGCTACACGCGGAGTCGGATTGCCCGGCCACGGTACATTTGCCACACCTTTTGTTGTCACAGCTCCAAGCTTGTTCAGATCTACAAATTCAGAAAACTCTTCTCCTGATCCGAAGGTTCCTGATGCCACTGTTACCGGATTCTTCCATTCTACTCCGGCAATATTTACACGCATATCCATTAGATTTCCACCTCCGTAGAAAGAAATACCGGTCCGTCTTTACAGATACGTTTGTTGTGCACATTGCTGTGCGCATCCTTTTCCTTTGACTTGCACACGCACGCAAGACATGCACCGATTCCACATGCCATTCTCTCTTCCAGAGAAATATAGCATTCGATTCCGTTTGTTTCTGCATACTGTTTGATCGCACGGAGCATCGGAGTTGGTCCACAGGCATAGATCATATCTGCTTCCAGCGCATTCTCACGGATTGCATCCATGACATTTCCTTTTGTTCCGACACTGCCATCTTCGGTTGAAATATAAAGCTCTCCTGCCTGTTCAAATTCTTCTTTCAGGAAGGTATGTGCATCACGGTATCCAACCACAATCTGCTTTTTCTCACATTCCATCTGTTTTGCAAGCTCCAGGATCGGCGGCACACCGATTCCTCCTCCCATCAGAAATACCTTCTTTCCTTCGGCCTTCTCAAATGGGAATCCATTACCAAGTGGTCCGATCACCGGAATGGTATCTCCTGCCTTCATCTGTGAAAATTCTTCTGTTCCGGTTTTTTCCCCTGTTACACGGTAAACCACACGAAGTTTTCCACCTTCTTTATCGATCTCACAGATACTGATCGGGCGTGGAAGAAGCTTGCTTCCATCATTGGTATACATGGAAATAAACTGCCCCGGTCTTGCACTCCCTGCTGCTTCTGTCTGGATCCACATACTGAAGATTCCATCTGCAAGCTGCTCCTGCGATACAACCTTTGCCTGTTCTTTTTTCTTTGTAGTCATCTTCTATTCTCCTATAATCCGGATTTGCCGGTATGTCAGAAGCTTCTGTCACACCGGCTCATTCTTTTCTCTTATCTGTTCTCAAGCGCGCCTTTGATATCTGCTACCATGGCTTCTACTGCTGCACGGGATGCATCTCCAAAGTTCTCTGCACCGTATTTTGCATAAGCTTCCTGTTTATATGCTGCAATGATTCCTCTGGATGAGTTTACGATTGCTCCAAGTCCATCTTCATTGAAGAAATGAACCAGATCTTTTCCTTTTCCACCTTGTGCACCGTATCCTGGAACCAGAATGTAGGATTTCGGCATTACTTTACGAAGGACTTTTCCCATCTCCGGATAAGTAGCTCCCACAACTGCTCCGATGTAGCTATAATCATCACCCATGCAGTCTGCTCCCCACTCGGCAACCTTTTCTCCGACCAGTTCGTAAAGCGGACGGCCATCGATCAGCCGATCCTGGAATTCTCCACTGGATGGATTGGATGTCTTAACAAGGATAAAAAGACCTTTCTTCTCTTCTTTACATACTTCGATAAATGGCTTTACTCCGTCAGATCCAAGATACGGATTCACAGTAGCGAAATCTTCATCGAACGGTACATAGGATTTGCTTCCTACCTGAACTCTTCCAAGATGTCCAACAGCATATGCTGCTGAAGTAGAACCGATATCACCTCTCTTGATATCTCCGATAACAACAAGTCCTTTTTCTTTACAGTAGTCTACCGTCTTCTTAAATGCCTGAAGTCCCGGAATTCCGAACTGTTCGTACATAGCGATCTGCGGTTTAACTGCCGGGATCAGATCATAAGTCTTATCCACGATCTCTTTGTTGAACTGCCAGATAGCTTCTGCTGCTCCTTCCAAAGTCTCGCCATACTCTGCAAATGCCTTTTTCTGTACCTGCTCTGGTACATAGGAAAGCATCGGATCCAGTCCGACAACGATAGGTGCTCCTGTTTTTTTAATGTTAGCGACTAATTTGTTAATCATCTTATTCCCTCCAGTTTTCTATTTATATTTTTGCTGTAACAGAAAGTATTGTCCTTTTGTTACCTGAAAAAAAATATTCTTTACTTATGATATCATATTAAAAACTAAAAGGGAATGCCGTTTTCGGCATTCCCTCCGGATTTCTGTTATTGATTGATTTTATTTCTCACCTGTTCCAATGCTGCATCAAGCTGATTATCTGCATTCGGATTATTCTCATCCTGCTGATATTCAACTTCTACGTCCGGCGTAATTCCTTTTTTGTGAATATTTCTTCCATTCGGAGTATAGTACTCAGCCATTGTCAGCTTCACACAGGTTCCGTCTCCAAGATCAAAAATCTGCTGAACGATTCCTTTTCCGTAAGTTGTTGTTCCGACGATCGATCCAAGTCCGTAGTCCTGGATCGCTCCGGCAAAAATCTCGGAAGCACTTGCACTGTTGCCGTCAACAACAACCGACATCGGCTTCGTAAACTGGTGTTCATCATCCGATGAGATCACCTCTTCGTGACCACTCTTGTCTTTTGTTGACACGATCGTACCTTTTGGCAGTAACAAATCCAGCATCTGTGTGACTGTCGCAAGATTGCCTCCCGGATTCGCCCGAAGATCAACCACAAGTCCTTTCATCCCCTGGTCCTCCAGACTGCCGAGTGCACTCTTGAACTGGTCATAGGTCACACTGTCAAATTCCGTAACCCGGATATAACCGATCTGGTCATCCTTCATTTCAGACTTGACTGTCTCCACCTGGATTTTTCTCCGGGTAACCGTCATTGTCACTTCCTTCGCATCATCCCCACGCAGGACTGTGATATCAACAGTCGTATTCTCTACACCGCGGATCAGCTGTACAACATCGGAAAGATCCGTTCCACTTACGTCCTTATCTCCAACCTTATACAGAATATCATTTACCTGGATACCTGCTTCATTCGCCGGGCTGTTCTCATAAACCTGAACTGCAGTGATCACCTTAGTTTCCTGATTCTGTGAAAAAACAACTCCGATTCCCGAATACTCTCCCGAAGTTGATTCCTGCAGGGATTTAGTCTGTTCTTCATCATAGTATACGGAATATGGATCTCCCAGTGCATTAATGTATCCACTGTAAAGTCCATTCTCCAGATCTTCTTTTTTCAAATCATCTGTATAAAGATAATTTTCATCAATCAGCTTTTTCAGTTTATTCAGTTTTTTCTCTTCCTGCGCATTTACAACCTTTTCCTGACTGGTTCCAAGGTCTACACCTGCGACATTCATAATTCCAAGTGCCGCAGCACCTACCATAAACATGGCGAGGGCGCCTGCAAGCGCCCCCTTCCAAAAATTCTTTTTATTATTTTCCATCATTTACTCTTTCATACCTGTTATGTATTATCTTACAGATAGTTCAGTGGATTGACCGGTACACCACCTACATGAACTTCAAAGTGAAGATGTGGTCCTGTGGAAATTCCGGTCGTACCGACATTTCCGATCACCTGACCTCTTGCCACCGTCTGTCCCACGCTAACATTCATCGAACTCAGATGCTGATACCATGTCTGCATTCCATTACCGTGATTGATTACGATGTAATTTCCACGTGCACTGTTGTACTGTGCGGTAATAACGGTACCGGAATCAGCCGCATAAACTGCTGCTCCGTATCCTGCACCATAATCGATTCCGTCATGACCGGTTGTTGCACCTGCAGTCGGTGCCACACGTCCGCCAAAGCCACTGGTAATCGCTGCTCCCGGTACCGGATGTGTAAGTGATCCGGTTCCCGATGCACTTGCATTGCTGCTTGTATTGCCTGAGCCGCCTGAACTGCTTGTGCCTGACGAAGCTGATGCCTGAGCTGCCGCCGCTGCCTGTGCAGCCTGAGCGGCTGCCGTTGCTTCTGCTTCTTTTCTGCGGGCTTCTGCCGCCTCTGCTTCTGCAATCAGCTGCTTCAGTTTGTCAGCATTACTACTGATCTCAGATGTCAGGTTATCGATCTGAATGTTCTTATCAGCAAGAAGCTTTTCTACATTTGCCTGTTCTCCCGCAAGTTCATCCTGCAGGCTTTCCAGCTCTGCATACTCTTTTTTAAGTGCATTTTCTCTGTTCTCAACATCTTTTCTTGTATCTTCGTATTCTACAAGAAGTTCACGGTCACATTTGGAAATCTTGTTGATGTATTCTGCTTTGTTCAGCAGATCTGCAATACTGTTAGCTTCCATCAGGATCTCCAGGAATTCATTGCTCCCGTTCTCATACATATACTTGATACGTAGCTTCATCGTCTGGTACTGGTCATCTTCGTTGGCTTTCGCAGTTACCAGCTCTGTCTCTGCATCATTGATCTCCGTCTCTTTTGCAGTCAGATCTGACTGTGTCTTCTCCATTTTTGATACAATGGAATCCAGTTCAGAAGAAAGTTCCGACTTCTCCGCCTCAGCCGTATTCTTCTGCTGTTCCAGCTCCTGCTGCTTCTTTTTCGCATCCGAAATATCATCAGCCTGTGCCGGAATTACCATACCGAAGCAAAGTGTAAACGCCAGTAACGCCCCAAGTATCTTTTTCCCTCTTATCATATTCGTCTCCCTTAAATATTATGCGACTAGACTCTTAAGTGCTTTCTAATCGTAAAGAAACTTCCCACAAAACCAATTCCGATTCCCAGTAAAAGTCCGACCGGAAGCAGTGTCTTGTATACCTGCCCCACCGGAAGGAAATCCAGAATATTATTCAGCAGGCTGAATTTTGTAAGAATATAAGTAATTGCTTTATTATAAAGTACATAAAGGATACCAAGCGGAATCGCCGCACCGACAAGACCGATCAGGATACCTTCAATGATGAACGGTGCCCGTACAAAACCATCCTTCGCACCGATATATTTCATAATTGCAATCTCTTCCCTTCGGACAGTAATACCCATTGTGACCGTATTGCTGATCAGGAAAATGGATACTGCCAGAAGAATCGCAATGATAACAACCGATACATACCATACCAGCTTGTTCACACTGTTCAGTGTATTGGCTACGGTATCTGATTTGTTAACCTTGCGAACCCCGTCAAGGCTTTCCGCAAAGGAAACCAGCTTCTTCTGTGAAGCCACATCTGTCATATATACTTCATAGTTGTCAGATCCTGCCAGAGGGTTATCATTTTTAAATCCTTCTGCAAGGTCACTTGATTCGCCAAAATACTGATCTTTAAATGTATCCCATGCTTCGTCCGCAGACACATACTTGATATCTTTTACACCATCCTGCTTTTTAAGCTGTGCGCCAATATTATCAATCTGCTCCTGCGTTGCATCATCATTAAAAAATACAGTGATTGCCACACCTTCTTCTGCTTTGTGTACAATATACTGAAAGTTCATAATAATTGAGAAAAACAGTCCGAACACAAAGATACATGCAGCCATAGTTGCAACAGATGCCAGTGAAAACATCTTATTTCTTCCAATATTCTTAACTCCCTGTTTCACGGAGTATCCAACTGTACTAATCCTCATGCTTATACCCACCTTCTTGTTCGTCGCTGACAATGACACCCTTCTTCATCGTAATAACGCGCTTTTTCATCTCGTTTACAATTTCCTGGTTGTGAGTAACTACCAGAACTGTAGTTCCTCTCTCGTTCGCTTCTTCAAGAAGTTTCATGATCTCCCATGAGTTGGTTGGATCCAGGTTTCCTGTCGGCTCATCAGCCAGCAAAATAGCAGGCTCATTTACAACAGCTCTGGCAATTGCAACTCTCTGCTGTTCCCCACCGGACAATTCCTTCGGGAACGCTTTGTACTTCTGTGCCAGTCCGACAAGTGACAGAGCCGCCGGCACTTTCTTTTTGATGACACGGGTTGATTTTTCTGTAACCCGCTGTGCAAATGCAATATTCTCATAAATATTGCGGTCTTTCAGAAGTCTGAAATCCTGGAATACAACGCCGATTCCTCTTCTGTACTGCGGAATCTGGCGATGTTTCATACGATTCAGATTCTGACCGTTGACAATAATCGTACCTGACGTTGGTTCGATCTCCTTCATCAGAAGACGTATCAACGTAGACTTTCCGGAACCGCTGTCTCCAACTACGAATACGAACTCTCCCTGTTCGATCCGAAGGTTGATACCATTGAGTGCAGCAATACCCTTCGAGTATTCCTTGGTAACTTCTTTAAGTTCTATCATATGCTCCTCCTAATTATCCATACTCCGATATAACTTAATACTCCAGTGTTTCCATGTATTTCATATATTTGACTACCATCAGCGCGATCTTAAATGTGATTGCGTCCTCAAATACGCGCAGATCCAGTCCTGTGCTCTTCTGCAGTTTGTCAAGACGGTACACCAGTGTATTTCTGTGAATATACAGCTGTCTTGATGTCTCGGAAACATTCAGGCTGTTCTCAAAGAACTTATTGATGGTCGTGAGCGTCTCTTCATCAAATTCGTCCGGAGATTTCCCCTCAAAAATTTCGCGGATAAACATCTTGCAGAGCGGAATTGGAAGCTGATAGATCAGTCGTCCGATTCCAAGCGCACTATATGCAATAACTTCCTTCTCGTCGAAGAAGATCTTTCCTACATCGAGCGCAAGCTTCGCTTCTTTGTAAGACTTGGATACTTCTTTGATGTCATTGACGATCGTACCATATGCGATACGGACATTCTCTTCTCCTTCTGCTTTCAGAAGATCAAGAATCTCATGTGCAGTCTTGTCCATCTCCGGATATCCATCGCCAGGACCTAATTCTTTTACTACGATGATGTTCTTCTCATCAACAGCTGTAATAAAGTCCTTGCCCTTTCCACCCAGAACAGAACGGAGACTGTCAAGCGCACTGACATCTCTTTCCCGAGAAGTCTCAACTATAAAGATATCACGTTTTACCTCTGTGTCAATATGTAATTTTTTGGCGCGATTATAAATATCCACCAGAAGAAGGTTGTCAAGAAGAAGGTTTTTGATGAAATTATCCTTGTCAAAACGCTCCTTATATGCTACCAGAAGATTCTGGATCTGGAAGGCTGCAATCTTGCCAACCATATAAACATCTTCACTGCCGCCATTGGCGATCAGAATGTACTCCAGCTGGTGTTCATCATAAATTTTGAAAAACTGATACCCCTGAATCACCTGACTTTCTGCCGGAGATTCTACAAACGAAAGAACGGCATTCTCATAATCTCCAGGCTCCGGAAATGTTGTCGCCAAAGTCTTTCCATCTGTATCCATCACTCCAAGATCAATCCTTGTAATTGATTTCAACCCTTCAATCGTATTCTGCAGTATCTGATTTGATATCATATTCTCTCTCCTCCATCCTCCGTGGTTCTATACACTTTGTACAATCTTCATCCCCCGCAACTGTGGACTTAGCCATATACATATAATACTTTAATACATATTACCAAAAAAATAAAGAGGAAATCACATTTTTTTATGCATTTCCTCAATTGAGTTTATTATAAAATTTATTCTATCAAAAAAGATTTTTTGATTTTTTTTATTATTTTCAATCTTTTGTCGCTTCAATTATACTTCTTTTCTTTTTTGCTCTTTTTTGATCTCCCGTTTTAAAATCCTTTTACCGATAAAATTTTTCAGGTGATCTGCCCAGTTCTCACCATTTGCAAAGGAAGCAATACTATGTCCTGTTCCAAACCACATTCTGGTATTCAGCTGCTCTTTGCACCGGTAAACAAACTGTTCCTGCCAAGGGAAATCCATGCTGGCAATCACACAGTCTACTTCTCCGCCGTTGACCAGATTGGTGATCCTGTCATCCTCACTTTCGTCTGCCGGTACTGCTTTCATACCGACAACCTGAATCCCACTGTATGCCTCATGCAGATAGCCCTGCAGTCTGTCTCCTTCTTCCTCAGATCCTGCCAGTATAAATATCTTACAGCGGTTCTTATGAAAATAATGGAATACCATCTTCAGCATCGTCTGATCCTCCATCTCCTGGATCCGCTTTCTATCTGTGATCTTTGCAGCTTCAAGAATCGCCATATCTCCCGGAAGCAGAAGATCCAGTTTCTCCAGCTCTTCCTTCATACCGTCAAGCTGTGTCGCTCTCATCAGGGTATCCACCGTAACAATATCTACTGTGTTAAGTTCTTCTGTCTGCATATATTCTGCAATGATCTTCATCGCATCTTTTGCCGTACAGTTATCAAGCTGTACGTCCAGTACGTTCATTTTTTCATTCATTTGCCTCACCCGTTCCATTTTCTCGGTTTTTGCGGTCAAGCGATTATATCAAACATACAGTGCTTTTTCAACAAACGTTGCAAAATATTCACATTTTTTAAAATTTGTAATATTATTGTAAATTCCCAGTCTCATTCTTCCTGGATTTTTTTGAAATGATTCCTCCGATCCGCCCGGTTTCTTTTGATGACAGACTCTTCCAGCCATCTTCCAGAACCTTATCGAGAAGTCCAAGCTCCTCCGCAATCTCGTATTTTACCCGCTCACTTGTTTCCAGATTGGGGATATCTTCGCGTCTGATTTTCTTTGTCTTTGTGCTTTTCATACCTTTCAACTCCTTTTTCAGAGTGTTTCCCCAATTACGGATTTTATACATTTATACCTGGTTATTATAAAAGAAGCCGGAAACATTACTTCCGACTTCTTCTCCTTCTGCCTTTTCTTTATCGGCAAAGCTCTCTTATTTTTTATTCTGGATCCGGAATGATAACTGCTGCAACAAAATAGGCAACCACGGCAGTCCCACAGCTTACGCAAGCCAGCAAAACACCTCCAAGCCGGATCAATGTAGGATCGATATTAAAATATTCTCCAAGACCTCCACATACACCGCAGATCTTACGGTTTGTTACGGATCTGTATAATCTTTTCTGTTCCATAAAAATTCCTCCTAAAAGTTTCTCCTATTTTTGTGTTTCTTCTATTATATATGTGTTTCATCTGATAGATTTTTCTGTCTATGTTAATTCTAATGGAAACGGATCTCCACGCTGCCTGCTCCGTTCGATATCTCAATCGTGCGTTTACTGCCATTATCGATTGACTTCTCTGTGCTTAAGCCGCCAAGATCTATATCTTCTCCAATTTCTATCGAACCGGCACTACTATCCAGTTCATAATTATAATCCTCCACTTTTCCTTCCAGATTCAGTGTGACGCTTCCAGCACCACAGTCAATGTCCACTTCTTTTTCCACTGTTCCATAAAAATCCAGACTTCCGGCACCTGTTTCTACATCTAACTCCTCTATATCTGCATTTTTTATTGTACAGCCTGATGCCCCGCTTTCAATCTTAAGGCTTTTCGCATTTAGTCCATCGATCTCTGCTGTTACTGCACCATATTCCATGTCCACCTGATCGAACTTGTAATCTCTTGGAAGATAGATCACAAGTATTCCCTTTA
Source organism: Bariatricus sp. TF06-38A (assembly GCF_027690675.1). NCBI lineage: Bacteria > Bacillati > Bacillota > Clostridia > Lachnospirales > Lachnospiraceae > Bariatricus > Bariatricus sp. TF06-38A. The sequence continues at coordinate 12,697 of NZ_JAQFCE010000027.1, read as the reverse complement.
CGTTTCTCACATTTTTGAAATCGAAACTGCTGCGCATTTTCGTTGTTATTTCCAGGGTTTTCCTGTCATCGGACAGTCTTTTCTGCACTGCATCTTCCGTTTTCATCCTGGAATCATCCACATGGATCTTATCATCCGTCCCCGTCTTGATCTGTACCTCACTTGCACCGATATCAAGCTTCAGATTCTCTACGTTCGAAAATGTCTCCCCTGATACAACATTTTCTGTCTCTTCCGGCTCATCATCGTCGTCATCATCCCAATCTTCCTCGAAAGAAACGTAATTCTTTCTTATAATACCAATTCCATTCGGATATGCTTTTTCAAACTGTGAAAATGTGACTCCAAGGCATAACGCAATGATACAAAATACAACTCCTGCCCCTGTCAGGCTTATAATAACTGTCCAGAAAATCTTCCATCCTTTTTTCATCTGCATTCACCTCTCTTTTTCTGAAATGGTCTGCGACAAAGATTTACAAGACCACGGAACATCATTGGAATCAGTTTGATGCATCCCCATCCGATCAATACTGTAAATACTGCCCCAAGTGCCAGCAGCAGGCAGCCGACACCAAGCATTCCAATTCCAAGAACCGGGGAATAAAACAGCTGACCAAATCCGTGAATCCCCAACAGAATCCCTACGGCTGCGGTTGCAACTGCTGCCACCCAGATTGCTATTGCTGATATTGCAAGTACGACCAGAACTCCAAATGCCGCCAAAAGAAGACCAAGTGCTGTCGGAACTACAATTGGAAGCCCAATCAAAAGGATACAGATGATCAAAATGATCTTGCCGGCACTAGATCTCTTCCGCGGCATTTCTGTCGTCTGACCCGCACCATATCCCTGATTTCCCGCATATGTATATCCCTGATTAGAATTGGCTGTATAAGAATACTGTCTTTCTGAAAATGGATTCCTGTCATTCTGTGACTGGCTTTCTCCACATGTCTCCGAATAGCTGTCTTTATAATAGCCATCTTTTCCCGCCGGATACTCACTGGTATCAAAACGTCTGTCCTGATATCCTCTCTCTCCGTACTCTCCATAACTTTCCGCCTCATCGGTATTGCCATTTACCCCGGAACGAATCGTATCTGCAAGCTTTGCAGGACTTCCCAGCTCTTCGATTACCTTTTCTTCATTCTCGCTTCCGGCATCATCAAAATAATCGTTGTAATACTGCATTGCTTCTTCTCTTTCTTCTTTCGAAATTCCTTGAAGCAGTGCATCTAATTCCCTCATATACTCTGTACGGCTCATTCGGCTGCACCTCCCTCGAACATCTCTGTAATCTTCCTTGTGTAGTTCTTCCATTCGACTTTATACAAATTAAGCTGTGCCATTCCTTTTTCTGTAACTTTATAGTATCTGCGGTTTCTTCCGTCAAACTGCATATCGTAGACTTCCAGGCATTCATCTTTCTGAAGTCTTCTGAGTACCGGGTACATCGTTGATTCCGATACATCCAGAACTCTCCGGACATCCTGTGTGATCTTATATCCATAGGTTCCTTCCTGTTCCCGTGATACAACGGCAAGCACGATTGCATCAAGGAGGGCAGCTCCGGTGTTAAATACCATATGATTCACATCCTTTTATTGTTTGTTATATTGTTTTGTTAAGCATATTATACGTTATATAATATAGTAAGTCAATGTAATATTGTATAAGACTTTCTGAAGATTTCCTAAAGAAATGGGTGGGAGACGGATGGTGGGAGGGAGGTTGTGACAGCTTGCGGATAGAAATAAAGTCCACCGCTTCCCACGGGGCGAAATTTGAAGGATTGTGAAAGGGGGGGGACGGGTCGACTGCAAAATTTGGAGAAGGGAAGTTATATAAAGAGGCGCAGCGCCCCTGGGTGGATAGTTTCGTTTGGTATTATGTTTTGGATAAAGGAGACGCACAGCGCCTGTAAGGCGACTGTGCTGGGGGATCAAATATTTTAAATATGGGGGTAAAGAAAATATGTAATTACTATTTGAATGATTAGAATAATAGGAATTCCTAATTTGAATTTCAGGTGGCGGGTTTTGTGGTGGTAGTGTTTCATGGCGAGGAGGGCGGCTGGGGAGCCGCCCAGAAGGGCCAGGAGGATGAGGGTGCGTTCGGGGATTCGCCATTTGTTTTGGCGGGCTTTGGTTTTATCGGCGGCGTAGGTGAAGTAGGTGATGATGTTGATCAATAGCAGGTATGCAAGGAGTATTATTTTAATCATTTTTGTAGTCCTCCAGGTGGATTTCTTTGCGAAGGGTGAAGGAGTAGATGATCTGTTCTTTTACTTTTTTCCGGATGATCTGTTCAAGGGCTTTGGTGTAAAGGCGGAGCTGTTCCCGGTAGCGGTCTTTTAGTTCAGCTTGGGTTTGTACACGGTCGGTTTTATAATCGAGTACGATGATTTCTCCGTCTTCTTCAAAGTAAGCATCAATAATTCCCTGGATCAGTACCATTTCACCCTTTTTCTGATCCGGATAAAATTCTTTTGCATCTACACCGAGAACAAACGGCTGCTCGCGGTAAAGTGTTTTTGCCCTGGCTGCATTTTGCATTCTTTTTCCCACATTCGTATTAAGAAACTCCATAATTTCTTTTTTTTGAATACACCCGGCTGTTCCCGCATCCAGGTATCCTTCGTTTTTCAGATTCTCTATGTTTTCCCGCAGTAAATCCATCGTATATATTTTCGAAAAATCGAGAAGCTCCATTACTTTATGATAAGCTGTTCCTTTTGTTGCTCCTTTTACCTCTTCTTCCTCTTTCATAAAATTCGGAAGGATTGGAACAATCTCCTCTTCCGGAATCAGTATTTCTCCATCTTCTTCTTCCGAAGCTGCCGCATATTTTTTCAGCTCTGACACGGTGTACTTCATTTTCAGCTGATCTTCACCCTGATACGGATATCTGTAGGAAAATGCTTCCTCGATTTTTGCCCGAAAACGTTCATCTGTCACAGACATCGGATGTTCTTCTGCTTCTATTTTTTCAAGGAACACCTCTTTTTCCAGATAATCTGCTGCTTCCTTATCCACTTCACCTTCTACAAGCGTATCAACACCAATCACTTTTAATTCGATTGGAACTTCTTCTGTTTTACGCACTGCCGCCGGAAGGATCCAGTCATAATAAGACGTTGCACGTGCAAGTTTTGTAAAGTCCAGTGTTTCTTTCTGACTATTTTCCTGTTCCAGCTGACAGGCTTCCAGTTTGTCTGCCGCATGTGGAACCGTTCCGGTAAGAATCAGCTTTTCCTTTGCACGTGTAAGTGCTACATAAAGCACACGAAGCTCCTCACCAAGATTTTCCAGACCGATTTCATTTTGAATAACTTTCTTTAATAGTGTCGGAGATTTGGTTCGCCGCTCCAGATCGATCGCATCGATTCCAAGCCCCAGATCCGGATGGATCACAACACTTGCCGTGGTATCCTGAATGTTGAACCTCTTTCCCATTCCGGTCACAATCACAACCGGGAATTCCAATCCTTTACTCTTATGGATACTCATCAGACGAACTGCATCCGTCTGCTCATCGTAAAGCCCGGCTTCCCCAAAGTCTACATTATATTTCTTGAGCTGATCAATATAACGGACAAAATGATACAGTCCCTTATAACTGGTTGCCTCAAATGCCTTTGCCCTGGTGATCAGCATATCAAGATTCGCGCGCCTTCCTTTTCCTCCTGGCATTGCCGCGATATAATCCCGGTATCCTGTCTTTTTCATGATCTCCCACAGGAGATCATGGATTGCCGTGTACGGTATCCTCTCCCGGAAATAAAAGAGCCATCCAAATACATCGCGCACTTTTTTCAGAATGCCCGCCGGAAGATCTGTCTTTTTTTCCGGATCCGCTGTTTCCAGCACATTCTGATAAAATGGTACTTCTGCATTCAATTCTCTGATCTGTGCCAGTTCTTCATTTGTCATTCTTCCAAACGGGGATTTCAGCACTGCAACGAGTGGAATGTCCTGACGAAAATTGTCAAGTACACGCAGATAGTCCATCATCCATCCAATTTCCAGAGTTTCAAAATACCCATCTGCCGATTCAGCCAGAACCGGTATTCCCTCATCCTGCAAAATTCGTGTAACAGTATCGGTCCACCCTGCAGGGCTTCTTGTCAGGATTACAATATCCTGATAGCGTATCGGTCGCAACATTCCCGTTTCTTTATCTACAATCTGCTGATTTTCCATCAGCTCTCCGATTCTTTGTGCGATCAGACGGACTTCCAGCTCTTTTGCCGTCTGGCTTCCGCTTCGCACAGAAAGCCCGGTATCCTCTTCCTCACTTTTTGTATCCAGAAGAAGGATTTCTGTCTCATTCTTTTCGGATTCCGGGTAAGAAGCTCCCACATAAAGTGCAGCATTCTCATCGTATGTGATCCTTCCAAGCTCTTCGGTCATGATCTGTCGGAAAATGAAGTTTACCGCATCCAGCACTTCTGCACGGCTTCGGAAATTTTTGTGCAGATCGATTCGCCTGTTTCCTCCGTCCGTCAGACTGTAGGTATTGAATTTTTCCATGAAAAGCTCCGGCCTTGACAAGCGGAAACGGTAAATACTCTGCTTCACATCTCCTACCATGAAGAGATTATTTTCCCCTCTGCTGATCCGGGACACACTGGTCAGGATCGCCTCCTGGATCAGGTTACTGTCCTGATATTCATCGATCATTACTTCCTCAAATGTATTCTGATACTCCTTGGCCACCTCAGAAGGCACTCTTTTTCCGTTTTCTTTTCTTGTCAGGATCTGCAAGGCAAACTGTTCCATATCCCGGAAATCGATCAGATTTTTTTCTGCCTTCTTAGCTGCAAGTACCCTCTGGTATTCTTTTACCAGACTGACCAGCTCATGCATCACCGGAATGCAGATTTTCCGGTCTGCTTCCATCTCAGATGGCGGCTGGAAAAAATAATTGTTTCGAATGTCATCGATAAGTTTCTTCCAGGTATCCCGATAGGCTCTTACCTGCTCTCTTTTTGTCGGATCTACTGCGTCATCTTTCTTTCTGGACAGAGTTTTCCATGCCGGCTTTTCTTTCAGTGCCTCATACATTTCTTCATAGCTCTTTGCCGCAAAAAGCTTTCTCAGAACTTTCTGATCCGCTTCCAGCATTTCTCCATACATATACGGTCCGTCCGGTTCCATGCAGATCTGGTCCGCTTTTTCCATCAGCATCTGCATATCCGCAACTGTTCTCCGGATATACTCCATCACCTTTTCAATATAAATGGCTTTTTCCCCGCTCTCTTCGTACATCCTTGCACAGTCATCCAGCCACTCCTCCGGATCCGGATAACTTCCGGCAAATTCATACAGTCTGCTGATGATTTCTTCCACCTGCAGATCTTCCCTTCCGGTTGCAAAAGTCTCCACAAAACGCAGGAAATCCTCGTTTCCTTCTTCATATTTTGCTTCCAGAAGCTCTTTCATCACGTCCTGCTTCAAAAGCTTTAATTCTCCTTCTTCCGCAATACGGAATCCCGGATCCAGATCGATCGTGTGAAAATACTCCCGGATCACAGACAGGCAGAAGCTGTGGATCGTTGTAATCTTTGCTGTATGGATCAGGGCAGACTGCCGCTTCAGATGTTCACTTGACGGATCCTCCTCCAGCTCCTTCTCAATCGCAGCACCGATTCTTTCTTTCATCTCAGCCGCCGCCGCCTCAGTGTAGGTCACGATCAGCATATGGTCGACATCCACCGGATTTGCATCCCTTGTCAGCCTCGCAATAATCCGCTCCACCAGAACAGCAGTTTTCCCGGAACCAGCGGCTGCTGACACCAGAATATTATGATCGCGCAGGTCGATCACCTGCTGCTGTTCTTCGGTCCATTTTACTCCCATGTCTGCTTCTCCTCTTCCAGCTTCGCCATAATTTTCTCCATTACAATTTCCTTCGGAAGCTTCTCAAGCTTCCGGTATTCATATCCTTCGATCTGCTCATCAAATCCGCAGATATCCCGGTATGGGCAATACGTACAGCCATTTTGTGTACCCATCTCATACGGCAGTGCCTCCGCCTTTCCGCGGTACATTGCTCCCTGAAGATCAGTCCGTCTTTTCTGTGCATAAGTCAGCACTGCATCAAACTCTTCCGGCAGGAGCATTTTGGATGCTTTGGAATAGCCGCTTTTCGTCTTTCCTGCCGGAATCACAAGCGAATTCCCCGAAAAATCCGCATCCAGTCTCTGAATCACGGCATCCTCCTGACGGATGATTCCATCCAGCCGAAGCTCCTTTAAAATTGCCTCTTCCAGTTTTTCTTCATCCAGCTCTTTCCCGACGATCGGATCCTTCATCCGATAGTAGAAAATGCCTGCCGGCACAATCTTTTTACCCGGATGTTTTCTTTCCTCCAGCCGGACTGCTTCTTCCATATACACCACCAGCTGCATCTGCAGACCATGATAAAAAGCTGCCATATCAAAACTCTTTGCCCCGGTTTTATAATCCAGGATCTTCACATAGACCTGATCTTCCGTCTCACATGTATCGATCCTGTCAATCTTTCCGCTTCCAAAGCTTACCTCATAGCCCTCCGGTTTAAAGCTTCCCTTCCGAAGCTGCTTTGTCATCGCCCAGACCGTCCGGTTCATCATACGTTTCATACGTGGCACGATATACGCGTTCCGCGCACTGCTGTAGATTACGGTATTGCTGTAATCTACGATACTCTCATCCACGCTTTCCGACGCAAACTGTTCCTGCTGCTCCTTTGTAACCTCAGTCCATTCCAGGCCTTCCCGTTCTACCCGTCGGGCATATTTTTCCAGTGCTTTATGAAAAATATTTCCAAAATCAAGAGCAGCAAATTCATAGACCTCTCTCTCCTTAAGGCGAAGTCCATAGATCAGAAAATGCGCACAGGCACAGGCAGCAAATTTCTCCAGTCTTGAAATGCTTGGTGCCCAGTCTCCATATAGCTTCCGTGCGGTCTGCAAAGTCAGATTGTCCTCCGGCCTGCGGTATCTGCTGATCCTTGCCAGATCGTGCACCTTTTCGTTCCAGTCCTCCTGCGCACAATACCAACGGTACAGCTCCTGCCAGCTGCCTTCCTCCATCTTTTTCGGGTTCTGTAATCCTTCGATCAATGACCCGATCCCGGTCTGTGGAAGCATTTCTTTTGTCTCCATCCCATACTGATCCATATTAAATACAGGAAGCTTTGTATACATCCGCTTCAGATCCCCGATCAGATATGCCGCCCTCCTGCTCTTTCCATCGGCCGATACTTTACTGTAGGTCAGCATCAATTCTTCCGTCGGCTTTGTCATGTGCAGATACAGATAAAATTTCTGGATGTAACTTTTTTCTCTTGTTCCCGGTGCAAGCGCAATTCCTCTTTCTTCAAAACGCTCCCGGTCTCTGTCTGAAATCAGTCCACCTGCGGATGCATTTCCCGGAATCAGAGAATCATTGACTCCCAGAAGGATCAGCGCCCGGATATCTTTCAGTCTCGTTCGCTCAATATCTCCTGCCATCACTTCATCCAGACTTGGCGGAATTACACCGATCCTTGCCTCTTCCATTCCGGCATCCAGAAGCTCCCTGTACTCTTTGAGCGCAATCCGCTCATCTCCAAGAAGACTTACAAACTTGTCAAACAGCTCCATCACCACACGATAGATCTGTGCATATTCTTTTGCAAGTGCAAGCTCTCCTGCTTCTGTAAATTGATTCTCCAATACTTTTACCTGCTTCTGGATTTCTTCTTTTTCCAGAAATTCACAGATTGCAAGCGTCACATCCCGCACTGTCTTCTGACGCTGCTTTAAGACAAACACCAGCTCTTCTGTTTTTTCCACAAAGCATACCCGGAGATGATTCAGTACCTCCAACTCTTCCTCGGTCGTATCCTTCGCTCTGCGGATCCATTTTTCCTGCCATTTTTTGTAACCACGGATGCCCAGCGCAAGTACATAATTTTCCAGAAGATCCAATTCCTCACCGGTAAATCCGACCAGATCCGTTCTTAAGAAACGGAACACACTTTCTGCAGAAAAATTCTGTTCTGCCATCGCAAGAAGACTCCGGATATACTCCACAAAAGAATTTAAAAGTACATTCCGCTTATAATCCATGAAAACCGGAATCTCATACTCCCGGAAAGTCTTCTCGATCTCATCCGCATAGAGATTCATGTCACTTGCGATCACCGCGATCTCCCGGTAACGATATTCTTTCTTACGAATTAAAAAACGTATCCTCTGGGCAGCGCATTCTACTTCCATCCTGGGATTTGCCGCTGCATAAACCCGCACATTTGACTGCTTTTCCCTGTAAGTCCTGCCACTGTAACGGAACAGTTCCTTCTCCAGAAATGCAAGTGCCGGCGCATTTCTAAAACGCCAGACCGGCTCCTGGTACAGACAGACCGGCTCTTCGACCAGCACCTTTTCCTCCCCTGCAATCTTCACAAGAGACGTCACCATCTGCTTACTCAGCGCAAACAGCTGATACTTGTCTTTCATCACGTAAGGATCTTCCCTCTTATCCATCGTGACAGTAATCATCACCTTCTGACAATGATGCAGCATTTCCCCCAGTACCTTGTTCTGAAGCGGCGTAAATCCGGTAAACCCATCCAGCGCGATCACACTGTCCTTCAGCATTCTCGATTTGTCCATCACATTGCAGAGAATGTCCAGAATTTCTTCTTTTGTAATATATTTATCTGCAAGATATTCTTCAAATGCCTGATACATCACCTGGATATCCTTCAATTTCCAGGCAAGATACGAAGACTCATCTGCCTCCGTGATCATATCATCCATGCCATCCGGGGAAATGTTGTACTGCGTCAGCTCGGAAATAACGGATTTCACCTCACTGATGTAACCTGGCTTTTTGATATTTCCTTTTAAAACCTTTAGCGAATCTTCTTTTTTCCCCGCGAGTCGCCTGAGAATCAGATTCTTTCCTTCATCATCCAGAATCTCCCTGCTTCCATTCCCTGTTTCTTCCAGAACACGAAAAGCAAGACGTGCAAAACTCAGCACGTCTATGTTCATAATTCCATGTCTCGGATGCCGCAGGACCAGTTCCTTCTGCGTCTGCATCGTGAACTGTTCCGGCACCAGAATAATATAATTAATATCAGGATGTTTCATTGATTCCCGAATGATATGTTCATATAGATAATGTGACTTGCCCGAACCCGGATTTCCAAAAATAAACTGTAAAGCCATCTGTTATACCCTCCCGTCAAGCTCTTTCGGCACGTATGCAGATACATGGATTCCATCTTCTTTGTATTCTTCCTCCAGCAGTTCTCCATACTTCCGGATGAGCTGGATTTTCCCGGATTCCTGATAGGAATAAACTCGTTCGATATAAATTTTCTGCTCCCGCAGGATCTCTTCTATTGCCTGAAGAAGCGCCTCCAGACCTTCTCCGGTCTTTGCAGACACCTGTACGATCCGGTCTGCCTTAAAGTCACGTACCGTCAGGCTTTCCCCGATCCTGTCCATCTTGTTAAATGCCGTGACCACCGGTTTGTCCATTGCCTCCAGACGCTGCAGTGTCTCATACACCACATACATCTGCTCATCCATCTGTGGATTGGATGCATCGACTACATGCAGGATCAGATCCGCATACTTCGCTTCTTCCAGCGTACTTTTAAATGCATCGATCAGATGATGAGGCAACTTCCGGATAAAGCCTACCGTATCTGTCAGAAGAATCTCCTGCCCACTTGGCAGCTTCCGGCTTCTTGTCGTCGGATCAAGAGTTGCAAAAAGCTGATCCTCCTGCAGCACACCGGCTCCGGTCAGTGTGTTGAGAAGCGTGGACTTTCCGGCATTGGTATAACCGACAATTGCCACGACCGGGATCCGGTTCTTCGTCCGCTGTTCGCGTGTCAGTTCCCGGTGTCTCTTCACCTCCCTGAGTTCACGGTTCAGCTGTGCGATCCGGTTCTTGATGAGTCTCCGGTCCATCTCCAGCTTCTTTTCTCCCGGTCCTCTGGTTCCGATTCCACCTCCCAGACGTGACATCGCCCTTCCTGCCCCAGTAAGCTGTGACTGCCGGTACTTAAGCTGTGCCAGTTCTACCTGGATCTTTCCTTCACTTGTAGAAGCCCGTCCTGCAAAAATATCCAGAATGACCATCGTCCGGTCCATTACCTTCACATCCAGAATATCCGTCAGATTGTTCATCTGTGCCGGAGACAGCTCATCATCACAGACGATCCCGGTTGCGTCAAGCTCCCACAAAAGCTCCCGGATTTCCTCAATCTTGCCTTTTCCGACATAAGTTCCCGGATGGACAAGCTCTCTTTTCTGGATTACCCGTCCGACCGCTTCCGCACCTGCGGTCTTCACCAGATCCTTTAACTCATCCAGAGAATCTTCCGTGTCATCGTTCTCCCTTGTACTGACACCGACCAGAATTACCCTTTCCTTTTCTTCTTTTATTTCATAAAGTGCCATATTATTCTCCCCTGCCAGATTTCTTTCCGTCCCGGATCAGATCTGCTCATCCGATCCGCTCTACTGCTGATCTCCTTCCGAAATCTGTGTATTTAAAAATTCCTGCTCTTTCAGCGCTTTTTTGTCATCTGGATTTGCTTTCAGATAACTGTCCAGCTTCTCTTTTGCAGACTGGTAATCCCCTGCTTTTTCATAGGCGACTACCAGATTATATGCCATTTCTTTTAGCAGCTCTTTTCCTGCGCCTGAAAGCTCCTGCCCATTTTCGAAATAATACACTGCCTTTTCCGGTTTATCCAGTTCCAGATCGCAGATTCCCAGAATATTATAAAGAGTTGCTGTCTCTTCCGTTCCATTCTTCAATGCTTTTTCCAACGCCTTCTCTGCCTTTTCATACTTTTTCTGTTCCCAGTAGCAGAGTCCGAGTCCGCGATAAGCCTCTCCCAGATTCTTCTTTTTGTCTACCGCATCCTGGAATTCCACCTCTGCATTTTTATAGTCTTTTTCTTCCAGATACTTCGTTCCTTTTTTTACAGAACCAGCACATCCCGTTACTGTCATACAAAGTGCTACAAGGATCCCTATGATTACCTTTTTCTTTCTTCCTGCTGTCACTGTTATCGTTTCCTTCCTTCTATATTGATATATCATCTGTTATTCCAGAATATGCTCCATTCCCTGGTTCATGATGGTCTGGATATGATCATCAGCAAGGGAATAGAACACCGTTTTTCCTTCCCGTCTGTTCTTCACAAGCTTCATCTGCTTGAGCATCCGGAGCTGATGGGAAATCGCGGACTGCGTCATTCCAAGAACTTCCGCCAGATCACAAACACACATCTCAGACTGAAAAAGAACACATAAAATCCGGATCCGCGTGGTATCTGCAAATACCTTGAAAAAATCAGCAAGATCCTTCAAAACCTCTTCATCCGGTATATGCCCCTCTGCCTTATGTACAAGTTCTTCGTGTATACAAAATGTATCACAACATTCTACTTCTGTCTTTTTCATAGTTACCCCTTTCATATGAACAAGTATTCATATATCTATTATGCCAAATGATCTCTTTACGGTCAACTGTTTCCATTGATTCCGGCATGCAAAGTAAAAAAGAAGTTACTGTTCACTCCCCAATGTCATTTAGTTAAGTTACAGGGTTAGCCCCTAATTGTGGGTCTAACCCAAATTTTTTCAAAAAAGCTACCCAAAGGGTTGACATAGGGTGCAAAATGTGCGGTCGCTCTCGCTACTGATAAATTTGTTGAGGTAGCGAGAGCGGCCCTTGAATTAGTGGTATATCACTTTCTCAAGGAGGCACATGATCATGATCCATCAACAAATCAAAGAACTGTTTTTTTCTTCTGTGGAACACATTGTTTCTGATATTTCACAGTATGCTGTCCATCCCGATTCCGATTTCAAGAGAAGCAAAAAAATCCCTGCCCAGAAACTTATTTCCTTTCTCGTTTCACAAGGCTCATCTTCCACCAGGGTTGAAA
>NZ_JAQFCE010000027.1:0-732 GCF_027690675.1 Bariatricus sp. TF06-38A | reverse complement strand
TCTGTGATGTTGGCGTATTCCTGAATGGCTTCCACCCATTGTTTTGCGTCATTGGCAAGCTGGACTTCATCGGACAGCCGCTTCCTGCCCTCTGACACTTTTGTTTTAAGCTCCGTCTGCTCGGTCTGTGTCTTTTCCAGCATGGTGTTGAAATTCTGCTCACTGATACGCCCTGCAATCATATCCTCATAAAGCCGCATTACCATTTTGTCCAGAACCTCAATCCGTTCCTCTCCGTTCCTCGTCCCTTGTAAGGGAGCGTTCCATTGCTTCCCGCTGTTTCCGCTGCTCGGCTTCGCAGGTATTGGTCAGGCGGTCGGCAACCGCTTCCCCGTCCATCAGGGCGGCTCTGGCACATTCCCGGATTTTTCGCAGCACATGGCTGTAAAGGGTGTCATAATCAATCCGGTGCTGGGTGCAGTGGTTCTTTCCAAAGGCATTGTAGGTCTTGCAGGAATAAATTTGCTGGGGATGTTTTGCGTTTGTGTAGCGTATCGTCAGAGATTTCCCACACTCGCCGCATTTTATCAGTCCGGCAAACAGGCTGATTTCTTCCTCCGGCTTCTTTTCCCCAATCGTGCCGATTTTGAAACGGTAGTCTTTTTTCTGGGAAGCAATCGCCCCGGTGTAAACGGGATTCATCAAAAGGTCTTTGATAACGGAGAAGTCCCACATATACCGCCCATTTTCCGGGTCTTTCTTTTCCCATTTGGTGCGGGTATTGCGAAGCCC
>NZ_JAQFCE010000026.1:0-49573 GCF_027690675.1 Bariatricus sp. TF06-38A | reverse complement strand
GAGGTGGAAACGCCAGAGGCTTACCTATCGCTATTCGGCCAGATACCCAACTTTGACAAGCTGATCGCCACCATCCGAAGCCGTGAAATCTCGGCTTCTATTATTTTGCAAAGCCAGTCACAGTTAAAGGCCATCTACAAGGACGCTGCGGAAATCATTTCCGATAACTGCGACTGCACGCTTTTTCTTAGTGGGCGGGGCAAGAACGCCAAGGAAATCTCTGACGTGCTGGGCAAAGAAACCATCGACAGCTACAACCAGAGCGAAAACCGGGGCGCACAGACCTCTCACGGATTGAATTATCAGAAGTTAGGAAAGGAGTTGGTGCCACTTGTAGAAAAACTGCTGCAACGTGCCAAACAAAAAGGTGAAATCCATTTCGATGATTTGCAGGCCGCCGCGACATTTTGCGTATATGGGCAGCTTGGTATTCTACTGGCAGACGATCTTACACAAGAAGATAAATCCAAACGGATTCGTGAATTTCTCATATTTGCACTTCACCTTTGAGATGATCCCCCGTTTTGGGACGGGGGATTTTCAAAAAGCAGGAAATGAATAGCTTTCATTCAACTAAGCGTGCCGCAAACAGCGGTGCTTATTTTGGGCTTCAATATGAATGTTGTTCATTCATTATCTATGGAAAGGATAGACTATTTATGCCAACGAAAATTGATTTTATAGGTGGTAACACAAAGCGTTGCCTTATGGCAATGGCGCTGCCGATGATTGCCGCCATGTTCCTTAATATGATGTATAACCTTGTAGACAGTCTGTGGATCGGAAATCTGCTCGGTGAAACGGCCTATGCCGCTTTAACAAATTCTACCCCTATCATTTTAATTTTGACTTCTGTTGCAATGGGAGCAACAAACGGTGTGTCTATTTTGATCTCCCAAGCCATTGGTGCAAAGGATAAGAAAAAGGCCGAAAGTTTGATAGCCACATCGTTCTGCGTAGCAGTGACATTTTCCCTACTTGTCACCATTTTGCTTGAAATTTTTCTTCCGGGAATTTTGAAAGCCTTGAACACTCCTGCCGAAACTTATGATATGGCATACAGCTATTTGGCAATTTATATCCTTGGCTATCTGGCAGTTTACCTCTACTTGTATTTCACTGCGGTTTTGCGTAGCTTTGGTAATTCCATGTTTCAGGCTGTTGCAATGCTGGTATCAACCATTTTGAACGCCGTCTTTGATCCTGTTTTTATTCATTTCATCGGGTTTCATGGTGCCGCGATTGCGACATTGCTTTCACAGATGATTTGCCTGCTGTTTATGCTGACCTATCTGAAAAAGAAAAAGTTATTTACATTCAAAATCTCTGCTTTTAATTGCAGTGATGTCCTGCTGCTGATTCAAAAAGCAATTCCCTCTGTAATTCAGCAAAGTATTCCAGCAATCAGCACAACTTCCCTTACGGCACTCGTTAGTACATATAGTGTAACGGCAATAGCGGCTTATGGGGTAACGGGAAAACTGGAAACTATCCTGTTCTATCCGGCTATGGCTCTGAACATGGTTTTAACTACAATCATCGGCCAATGCGCTGGTGGAGCGCGATATGATCGAGCAAAAGACTATTTGAAATGCGCTTTGGGATATGGGTGTGGCCTGCTTGTGATCCTCTCTGTTCTGGTGGTTGGATTTTCCAAACAGCTTTCCGGCCTGTTCGTCAGGAGCAGCGATGTCGCGGTCATTGTCGGTACATATTTCCTGATTGTCAGCATCGGGTATGTTCTCAACACAGTCACAAACTGTTATTTGGGTGCGCTTAACGGCATGGGAAAACCGTCAATAAGTATGTTCTTGATGATTTTCTATTATATCGTGGTTCGGATGCCTTTGGCCTATTTGCTATCTTATTTGGGATTTGGCCTAAACGGGATTTGGGTTGCGGTACTGGTTAGTCATATAGTAGCCAGTCTTGCAGCTACTATGACGGGGACAGTTCTTATAAGGAAGAAAGGAAACATTAAAGCGTAACGACTTCTTTCGGACATAATATGTTGAAATAGCTGCCGGACGACGGCAAAGAAAAAAAGCCGTCGCCCAGTAGCCCTTTTGACGCGCCCATACGACCAACGGCGGCTTTGAGTAATCAAGGCCGCCGCTTCTCTTTGCCCGGCACAGGATCGGCGGCCCACGGAGGGAGCCGCCATGCTGATATGTCCTGTTTTTCAAAGGCATAGCTTGTTAAAAAAAGCCTATACCCAACAGGGGGCAGCTCCGGCCAACAGTATGAACTATACAATGTAAATAAACTTCATATTGCTTTCATTTTCGCTCGGTGGGTCTACGACCTGTCGGGCGAATTTTGTCATTTCTGCGGTTTCAAATTTGCTCTGGAAGTTTTTCAAAAAAAAGTCCAAAAAGGAGGCGTGCAGCGGGCAGCAAAGGGTATCGCAGGATTAGTAGTAGCGGAAAGGGAGAGAACCACCCAATCCCCCAACAGAAAGGGGGTGAAAATGATGGAAGCTATCCCCCGCGACTATGGACAAGGCCAGTTCGATGCCTTTTGCAAAAAAGTGTTGAAGAATGAGGCACGGGCTTATCTGCGGAATATGAAGCGTCAAAGAGATCGTGAAACGACGTTCAGCGACCTGCCGCAGCATGAGTTGGACAAGCTCTGCACCGTAGACCGCTACCCCAGCGACAGCTTTGTATTTAGCTCTCATGGGTACGATTTACATATCGACAACGAGCTTGTGGCCGACGCTTTTGCCAACCTGCCGCAACAGGAACAAAGCATTTTGATCCTGTACTGCGTACTGGATATGGCAGACGGCGAGATCGCCAGCCTCACAGGGATGTCCCGCAGCGCCGTCCAGCGCCACAGGACAAAGACACTGAAAGAGTTGCGTGTAAAATTGATGGCGCTCATGCCGGAAGGAGGTTGACGCGGATGAAAGAACCTGCCTACAAAGGCAAAGAGCCTTTGCCCCTTTCAGTGTATGTGTCCGCCCGTGCAGGCGATCCCCAAGCCGTAGAACGGTTGCTTCGGTACTATGACAATTACATGAATTGTCTGTGTACCCGGACGCTCTATGACGAGGACGGCTATCCTCATTTGTGTGTGGACGAGTACATGAAACGGTGCTTAGAAATCAGGTTGATCCAAGCTATCGTTAAAGTTTAACGATAACCGCCCGGCTGGATGCAGCGGCTTACCCTTTCCCCGCCAGCAAAAGGTCTGTGGCGTCACAGTTCCTTGACAAAAATGCCCGCAAGATAACGGCGGCGCATCATAGGGCAGCGGACACATTCTGCAACTTCCGCATCGGCGTGGTGCGCCATGACCTCATATCTTATGAGAGAGCGAGAACCACCGGGCCGAGGGCAAGGCAGCTCTTAAACAGCGGAGGTAGCGACAATGATACTCCCTTATAGCTAAACGAAGCTCCGTTTTTTCCGGGGTTTCCAAGTCCGAGCGTTAAAAGCGTCGCAGGCAATAGGTAGGGCCGCGTGAGAACCACGCGGGGGTGAAATTCCCGTGGAGCTGCGCCAACAGCCGTCCGTACTGCCCATTTCGTTTTACACCAATGTAAGCGAAAGGGGGATTACTGTATGAGTACAGTAACAAGTCAGAACCAGACCGCCCCCGTAGTACGTCAGTACGAGATCGGAGGCGTTCGATATATTGTGAAAGCGACCGTCAAAGACGGCGCGAAAGAAACCGCAGTCAAGAAAATCCGTCGGCTGCTTCAAAATGATTTGAGCAAGGCAGCCACTTAAAAATTAAAGATTTTTTCATTTCCTACAAGCAGACGGATGGGGCATGATATGGTATAATATACTTGTATCATGCCTCGTTTTCCGGCTGCGGAATAGGAGGAACTTATGAGCAAACAGCCGGAAATGGTGATTGCACGGAACTCCCGTGCGACACGGAATAACGATACTACTTTGAACCTTGACAATCAAATGTACCAACAGCCAGTCACTTCCTTTCAGCGCGTATCCAACGACGCGCCGTTGAGCGAGGAAACCAAGACGGCCATCCAAAACACGGTGCTGCAATTCTATGTCCACAGCCAGCCGCAGGAGGAAGCCGAGGGCATTACCGCCTGCTATGAGCGTCTTTCCCAAGAAGATAAGCTGGACGGCGAGAGCAACAGTATCAGCAACCAGAAGCGGATTTTGGAAAAGTATTGCCGGGATCACGGCTATACAGCCATCCGCCACTACGACGAGGACGACGGATATTCGGGAACCAACTTCAACCGGCCCGGATTCCAGAGGATGCTTGCCGACATCAAGGCGGGCAAGATCAAGCGCGTTGTCGTTAAGGATATGAGCCGGTTCGGGCGTAACTATCTGCAAGTCGGGATGTATACGGAAATGCTGTTTCCAGAGTACGGCGTCCACTTTATTGCCGTCAATGACGGTGTGGACAGTGTGCGCGGGGACAGCGAATTTACCGCCATCCGCAACGTATTCAATGAAATGTACGCCAAGGACACCAGCAAGAAAATCCGGGCAACGTGGCAATCCAAAGGACGCTCCGGCGAACACCTTACCACTATCCCGCCTTATGGGTACAAGAAAGACCCGGAGAACAAGAAGCGGTGGATCGTGGATGAAGAAGCTGCCGCTGTTGTCCAAAAGATTTTTGCACTGTGCATGGACGGCATGGGGCCGACGCAAATTGCAAAATGGCTCCAAGAAAATAAAGTTCTTTCGCCTGTTGCTTACTGCTACGAAAACGACTTGCCGACAACATCTAAACGGCCAACTGACCCTTATAAATGGGCAACAAAGACGGTAGTACATATTTTGGAACGCCTTGACTATTTGGGCCATACGGTCAACTTCAAAACTTCCAAGCAATCGTTCAAGAGCAAGAAAGTATTATGGAATGATCCGGCGGATTGGGTGATCTTTGAGAACACACAGGAACCTATTATTGAGGAAAGCGTGTTTCTGATCGTCCAGAAAATCCGACAAGGCCGCCGCCGTCCCACTAAGATGGGCGACATGGGTATGTTCTCCGGCCTACTGTTCTGTGCGGATTGCGGCGGAAAGATGTACTTGTGCAGAGCCAATCACTTCAAACCTGAACAGGAATATTACCTTTGCTCAACTTACCGTAAAGACCGCACTTTATGTTCGACCCATTCTATCCGGCGCGTTGTCCTTGAAGAAATCGTGCTGCGAAACCTGCGGGAAGCCATTCAGTATGTGACGCAGTATGAGGACGACTTTGTGCAGCGGGCCGCAGATCAAAGCCTGCGGGAACGGGATAAGGAGCTGGCACAAAAGAAAGATACTCTGGCGCAATCGCAAAAGCGGATTGCCGAGCTGGATGTTATCATCAAGCGACTGTATGAGGATAACATTTCCGGCAAGCTCTCCGACGAGCGTTTCATCAAACTGTCCCGTGACTATGAGCTGGAACAGACCAACCTTACAAATCTTGTCGAACATCTTCGGCAGGAAGTCAAGGAACAGGAGAAGCAGAAAGTCAACGTCAGGCAGTTCATTGCAGCGGTCAGAAAGTACACCGATATGCAGCAGCTTGACGCTTCCATTCTCCGGGAGTTTGTGGATAAAATTTATATCTCCGAGGTTTACACGCCGGACGAGAACGAGCCGCGCATTAAGGTCAGAGAAATTGAGATTGTCTATAACTTCATTGGTGCATTTGATTTTGAGGAAGCAAGGGAGCAATCCCAAGCAGCCCAAAAAGAAAAGAAAACCGGCGTAGCCTAAACTACGCCGATTCTCTCACATAAATGTTTTCTTACGGAACCACGCCTTTTTCCAGTCCCTTTTTTCTTTCGTTTTGTCTCATTATTTCTTTCATTATTGTATACTTTTTCTATGCGTTTCGCAATCCATATGTTATACTATTGAGTAAAGGTATCTCAAGGAGGATTTTACAAATGAAAATAGCAGTAACATACGAAGGCGGATCTATTTTCCAGCACTTCGGAAAGACAGAAACTTTTAAAATGTATGAGGTAGAAGACGGAAAGATCACTTCCATGCAGATTGTTCATGCTGGCGGCGCCGGACACAGTGCGCTTGCAGGATTCCTTTCTGAGCAGAGTGCAAATGTTCTGATCTGTGGCGGTATCGGAGAAGGTGCACAAGAAGCGCTGAAAGAAGCCGGTATCAAAGTTATATCCGGTGCAGCAGGAGAAGTAGATGCGGCAGTGAATGCCTATCTTGCAGGAGAACTGGAATCTGCAGGTACAAATTGTGACCATCACCACGAAGAAGGTCATTCCTGCTGTGGACAGCATGAAGAAACAGCAACAGAAGAAGCTTCTGCTGAAGAAGAACATTCCTGTGGCGGACACTGCAGTGGATGCAGCGGATGTGGTGGCGCACATGTGCCGGATTTTGAAGGTCCGAATGTCGGAAAGACCTGCCGTACCCATTACAGAGGTACCTTTGATGATGGTACCCAGTTTGATTCTTCCTATGACCGCGGAGAGCCATTGGAATTTGTATGCGGAGCCGGACAGATGATCCATGGTTACGATAAAGCCGTTGCAACAATGGAAGTAGGACAGACCATCAACATCCATCTGATGCCGGAAGAAGCTTACGGCATGCCGGATCCACGCGCCATTTTCACGCTGGAAATCGCACAGCTTCCTGGATCAGAAGATTTGGAAGTCGGTGCACGTGCATATCTGACCAACCAGTATGGACAGCCATTCCCGGTAACCGTAACCGAAAAGACAGAAACCAACATCACATTTGATGCCAACCATGAGATGGCTGGAAAAGAACTGAACTTCCAGATCGAACTGGTAGAAGTAAAATAATAAATATGAAAAGTGATTTAAGCGCCCCTTTTATTTCGTCATAAAGGAGGCGCTTAAATACTAAGATTATATTTTTGAAAATCGATAATTTAGACAACGGAAGGGAGATTTGCCCGTGCTAGATTCAGAATTAAAAACATATCCATGGAATCCAACCGTAAAAAAGAAAGCCCGCCGCGTGTTCATGCTGAGATGGTTGTTCGTTATCCTGGCTGCCGCTGCAATCTTTTTTCTGACCTATCAGAAACTCACTACCAATGTCTGGGGACTTACGGCTTTCCTTTGCCAGCTTCTTGCCGTTATCGAACTTGCTTTCGGGCTCCAGTTTGTAGAAGCCGGATGGAGCAGAAAGATATCGAGTAGAATGCCACTGGACGAACACTATGAGTACACGCTTTATATGTATCATATACAATCTGTCCGCGATCTTGCTACGAATAACCGCATGCTGCTCCTGATTGCAAGCCTTGAAATCCAGCTTGGAAAATACGATCATGCTACACAGACAATTACACAGATTTCTGTTGGAAAATGCACACCAGTCCAGTTAAAACAGTTGTATTTTATGCAGATCTTACTGGCAGCAGAAGTGGGAGATACTGATACAAAAAATCAGTTTTTAACCCGTTATACAGGAATTCCTGACACAAACGGTGAATATCCATCTGAACCAGAACTTACCACCTGGATTGAAGCAGAAGAAATGGACAGACTTATTTCTGCATTAAAAAAATTTACTCCGACAAGAAAAGAGCATATCCTGCGTACCTGTCTGATTACAATCGTTCTGGCATACAGTACCTTTTTCTACGGTGCATGGTATGGTATCAATAAAAGCGCAGGATATGCAATCCGCTATTATTTTGCTGAAATATCCGCCATCTGCGTTTCCGTCACCTTGTCCTGCCTGCTGATCTGGGGCATGATCTGTCTGTATAAAAAGCAAAAAAGTCTCCTTAATAGGAAAGCAGCCAGACGAATAATTGCCATTTCTTATGCCGCACTGACTCTTTTCTTACTTTCTCTGATTGGTTACAGCTTTTTAATTGTGAGCTTTGGCGTAGAAGGAACGGAAACCGTAACCGGTCAAGATCAGCATTATATTTATCTTTCCGTACAGCCTGATTACGGCATCGCTACACAGTACAGAACTGATAACCTGATTTATATGCAAAAAACGGGTTTGTTTTTGCCGAATACAGACACTTTAACAGAATCCTCTGTACCGGATTCTGACCTGAATGATTCGGAAACACAAGATAGTAGTACCACTGATTCTACCGAAAATTCTCCGGCACAGGAATCCCAGAAAGCTTCACCGCTTCAGGACGAAATGCGTGCTGTGTATCAATATATCCAGCAACAGAATCCCCTTCCGGATATGAATTTCACTTACACGGCAAATGCAAGGGGAGAAAATTACGCGATCCTCTCTGAGACAACAGAAGAGAAGGATGGTACAACAGTAAATGTCAATTACTGTCTGTATGATAACGGTTCTAAGACAGATGAAAATAATAATACTTTCGAAGAATTGGTTCTGGAAAAGGTATATCCGGATGGTGGATATGAGACAGAACTGGTTGATTTCTATCTGGTAAATCCGGAGACTTTGGAAGTTATAGATGAGCAGAAATCAAGCTGGTAATTCTATTTATCCTATTTAAAAAATACTTACCAAATGATAAAGATTACCGGTCTGCTCATAAAGCGTCTTTCCGGCATCTGTAAGTGTAATTTTCTTTGTACCTCGCAAAAAGAGTGATACCTGTAATTCTTCCTCCAGCATCTTCATCTCCTGATTATTTAAAAATGAAAATATATTATCCATATGATTTTTATTGAATTATCATATAAAAACAATAATTTACATATATATTACATCATGTTAGAATTAAAAAGCATGAAAAATAAAAAGGAATGAATTTACAAATGAAACGAGTCGATTTTGAAAATGGAACGATAACCAGCAATATCCTTGGAGCATCGCTCCCGATGCTGGTCGCCCAGATTTTAAGCTTACTTTATAACATTGTAGACCGGATTTATATTGCACGTATCCCGCACATCGGAACTGCAGCACTTGGTGCAGTCGGTCTTTGTTTCCCGGTAATTGTCATCATTACCGCATTCAGCAATCTATTCGGAAGCGGCGGTGCACCATTATTTTCGATTGAGCGCGGCAAAAATGAGCCACAGGAAGCGAAAAAAATTATGAATATTTCTTTTTCCATGGTCTGTATCTGTGCCATTGTACTCATGGTAATTGGCTTTTTATTTGCCCGCCCGATCCTGGTACTGTTTGGTGCCTCAAAAGACGCTCTGATCTATGCATATCCGTACCTGATGCTTTACCTGATCGGAACTCTGCCTTCTATGATTGCAACCGGTATGAACCCGTTTATCAATGCACAGGGATATTCAACCATCGGCATGCTTTCAGTTACCATAGGGGCAGTAACGAACCTGCTGCTTGACCCGTTGTTTATTTTTGTGTTCGGACTTGGCGTGCGCGGTGCCGCAATTGCAACGGTCATTTCTCAGACACTTTCTGCTGCATTTGTATTTTTCTTTCTTACAAAGAAAGCAGAACTGAAAGTGAGGCTCCTCAAAAAAGAGGAACTTGCCAACTGTACAGCTTATGCAAAAAATATTGTAAGCCTGGGAACTGCCGGATTTATCATGCAGTTGACAAACAGTCTGGTAACGATTGTCTGCAACAATGTACTTTCCGTCACAGGCGGAGATATCTACATTTCTGTTATGACCATCGTATCCAGTGTCAGACAGCTTGTAGAAACTCCGATTTATGCAATCAACGAAGGAACTTCGCCAATCCTGAGTTACAATTATGGTGCAAGACGCCCATGCCGTGTAAGAAAAGCCGGTGCCATGATGGCACTTATGATTCTCGGATACACAGCTGTGATGTGGAGTATTATCATCATCGCGCCGAAAACCCTGATCGGAATTTTCAGTTCAGATGCTACGTTGATGAAAGATGCAGTTCCTGCCCTGAAGCAGTATTTTGCAGCGTTTATCTGCATGGATATGCAATACATTGGCCAAACGGTCTTTAAATCCCTGAATAAGAAGAAGCAAGCAATCTTTTTCTCACTACTTCGGAAGGTATTTATCGTCGTGCCTCTGACATATCTAATGCCGTATGCCCTGCATATGGGAACAGACGGCGTATTTCTCGCTGAGCCGGTTTCTAACGTCATTGGTGGAGGATTATGCTTCATCACCATGTTACTTACCGTATTGCCGGAATTAAAGCGTATGGAGCGGAAGAATGCTCTCTATGAGACAGGCACGATCTTATAAATGCGTAAACCACTGTCAAGCTGTAGCAAATTTCGTTATACCGTATTATAAATCTACAATATTTCAGGAGAAAATGACAAATGAGCAGTAGAGAAGTAATAGAAAATGTACAAGCAGATCTCTTTGCAATACAGGATCTTGCTTATCGGGATTTTCAGGCAAAACTGATGCCGACAGTCAATAAGGAAACCGTCATCGGTGTGCGGACTCCTTCTTTGCGCGCATACGCAAAAAAATTCGGTAAAACAGACAATGTTTCTGCATTTCTTGAAGTGCTTCCACATAAATATTATGAAGAAAACAACCTTCATGGACTGCTGATTGAACAGATTAAAGCGTACCCATCCTGTATTGCCGCACTGGACCGTTTTCTCCCGTATATAGATAACTGGGCAACCTGTGATATGATCGCGCTCCGGACAGTAAAAAATCATCTGGACATATTTATCCAGGAAGTCTGCCGCTGGATAGCATCGGATCACCCGTATATCGTCCGTTTTGGAATTGGAATGCTGATGCGGTATTATCTGGATGAACAGTTTAAACCGGAATATCCCAAAAAGGTAGCCGAAGTTAAATCAGACGAATATTATGTAAACATGATGCGTGCCTGGTATTTTGCTACCGCTCTTGCAAAGCAGTATGACCAGATCATTCCTTATCTGGAAGAGAAAAGGCTGGACACCTGGACACATAATAAGACGATTCAGAAAGCAATTGAAAGCTACCGGATCACGCCGGAACAGAAGATCTATTTAAGGACATTAAGAGTAAAAAAATAATAAAATGCCATCATCATATCAGTTACATCGATGAAATGATGATGGCATTTTATTATTCACCAATTTTCATTTGTAAAAATTTATCCATATTAGGATATTATTTAACCGTACTTTGACAATTTACGGTTCCCGCAATTTTACCACATTTGCAGCACTACGTCGTCTGTCTTCATCGATTGCAGCGTAGTGCTTTTTCGTTGTATTGACATCTTTGTGCCCCAGAACATCCGCTACCAGGTAAATATCCCCCGTTTCCTTATAAAGGGCAGTACCATAGGTACTTCTGAGCTTATGTGGCGTGATTCTTTTATTTGTAATCTGACTGGCATACTTTTTAACCATATTTTCAACCGCCTGCACACCGATCCGGCGTCTTTGGGTTGATAAAAACAGAGCATTTTCATAGCCAGCAAGGGGCGTTACCGCTTTACGGTATGTCTCCAGATAATTGCGAAGTGCTTTTTCCACCTCTTCACCAAAATAAACAACCATCTGGCTTCCACCTTTTCGTGTCACCATGACCCCATTATTGTTGAAATCCACATCTGACAGGTCCAGTCCAACTAACTCCGATACTCGAATACCTGTTCCAAGTAGAAGAGTAATGATCGCAATATCACGTTCTTTCGTCTTATTATAATAGGAGAGTGCTTGACCGGTTAATTTGGAACCACAGGATTCCACATAATCCAAAAGCTTTGCAACCTCATCGGTATCCAAACGTATGATCGCCTTATCATGTAGCTTCGGCATATCTACAAATAAGGTCGGATTTTTCTGAATTATCTGTCTTTTAAAGAAATAATTATAAAAGCTGCGTAATGCAGACATTTTGCGAAATAAGCCGCGTTCAGAGTTTGTGACCTGTTTGGTTTCTTTGGTATGAACATCTGTAGTATCATAGACCTTCAGATATTCCAGATATTCCTCAATATCAACCGGCTGAATAGCTTCCAGATCCTGTACCTGAAAGTCCTTAATTGAGTGATGTTTATAAACAGGATTTTCTTCAATTAAAAACTGAAAGAACAAACGGATGTCATATGCATACGATATTCGTGTCTTTGGTGATGTGGTTGGTTCAATGGCACGAAAATAATCACGTGCAAAGTCAGGCATGGTGTTTAAAACACCACGAAGACGAATAGTATTATCAATATAAGTTTCTTCCTGGTATGTTTTTGTATCAGATGGCATGATCCTAAGAACCTCCTAAATTCCATAAATTTCCCCGATATAGGTATGATTATAGCATGGTTTCGGAAGATTTGTCTATATCTTTTGGAAAAATCGGTATTTGTCGTATAGATTGGTTATTCAAAATACTGCTGTCCCAAGACAACTTTTTGCCAGGGACAGATGATTCTAATTACTAACACGGTCTGTTTCCTTTTTCAAATGGATATTCAATCCCCCAGTCTTTTCTAAGTCCATCCATCTGTTCCATGATGCGAATACTTTCTTCATGCGGCATTTCCATACATTCAAGTTTTCCTTCACGGATAGCCTTCATAGAAGCGCGTACTTCATATTCAAACCCAGTGATCTGTTCTGGCATTGTAATTTCCCTTACAAATTCCCGATCCGGTGTATATACTTTTACCGATGTAATATCATTAATATTTTCCGCAATCAGATACCCCTTGGTTCCATATATCATACCATATTGTTCTGTACCGGTAAGTGCACTGCTTTGTATAGAAGCCATCGATCCATTTTTGTATTTCAGAATAATGGAATTCTGTGCATCCACTCCACTGTCAAATTTTACGCAGGAAGAAAGCGTTTCTTCAACATCATCGCCTAAAACCATGCTTGCAAAATTCAGTGGGTAAATACCTACATCTAATAGCGCTCCACCGGCAAGCTTCGGATCGATCAGACGTTCTTTTGTATGCATATCATATCCGAGATTTGCTGAAATCCCCTTTATTTCTCCGATTTCACCACTTGCAATAATATCATCGATTATTTTACGGGATGGAAGGTATCTTGTCCAAATTGCCTCCGTAATAAAGACATCTTTTTCCTTTGCGAGAGCAAATACTTCTTTTGCTCCAACAGCATTTACAGTAAATGGTTTTTCACAAAGTACCGGTTTCCCATGATTGATACAAAGTTTGGCTTGTTCTATATGAAACGGATGTGGTGTCGCGATATAAATCAACTCTACTTCCGGATCATTTACCAGTTCTTCGTATGAGCCATATGCCTTTTCAAATCCCCATTCTTTGGCAAATTTCTGCGCTCTATCAAGATTTCTTGCAGCAATGGCATATGCAGCCGCATCGTCCATACCGTCCAGTGTTTTCGCCATATTTGCTGCAATTCGCCCAGCACCGATAATTCCAACTTTCATCTGTTCCATTTCTTTACACTCCTTTTTTCACATATTATTTTATTCTACATGGAAATCCATCCAAATGCATTCGCCACAGAACTGATCAAAATAATCAGAACAAAGATTGGACACAGATATTTAATCATAACAGCAAAAATCTTCTTTCTGCGGAATGCACTTTCTCCATGAATAATCTCTTCTTCTATCTTCTTTACCCCAACAACTCTAGCTACCAAAAGACTTGTCATCAGTGCCGCGATCGGCATCATTACCGAATTAGTCAGGAAATCAAAGAAATCCAGGAACTGCATACCAATAATTTTCACAAATGCAAGTGGTCCATATCCAAGTGAAGATAAACTTCCTAATACTATCATGATCACACCAACAAGCACAGTAGACTTTTTACGACTCCAGCCGATTTCATCTTCAAATGTAGATACTGCACTCTCTGTCAATGCGATTGAGCTTGTCAGCGCAGCAAAAAGAACAAGCAGAAAGAACAGAATTCCAATTGCTGTTCCCAATCCCATATTCTCAAACACCTTTGGTATTGTAATAAACATCAGTGCCGGCCCTGCCTGTAACGTATCCGGATTTCCACCTGAAAACGCAAATACGGCTGGGATGATCATAAGTCCTGCCATAATTGCAATCGCTGTATCAAATACTTCTACATTTCTTGTAGAATCTTCAATCGAAATATCTTTCTTCATATAAGAACCAAATGTGACCAAAATTCCCATAGCGATCGATAGGGAATAAAACATCTGTCCCATAGCAGCTACCACAGACATCCATGAGAAATTCTTTGGATTTGGCACCAGAAAATACTTCACGCCTTCCATTGCACCTGGTCGTGTTACTGAGTAAATGGTAATGATCAGCGAAAGCATGATCAAAATCGGCATCATAAACTTTGAAACACGCTCAATTCCATTCCGAACACCTGCATAAATAATAATCAATGTAATCAGACAGAATATGATAAAACAGATTTCTGTAGAAAATCCATTTGAAATAAACTCTGAAAAATATCCATCTTGAGCCAGACTACTGCTGTTCCCTTTTACATATTCCAAAAGGTACTTGATAACCCATCCTCCAATTACAGAATAATATGGTACAATCAGAACCGGAATAATCGCATTAATCCATCCACCAAAAGAAATCCATTTTGACTTTCCGAAAGATTTGAACGCACCTACCGGACTTTTTCTTGTCATACGGCCAATTGCTGATTCAGCAATTATCATTGTATAACCGAAAGTAAGGGCTAACAGAATATAAATAAGCAGAAAAATTCCTCCGCCATATTTTGCCGCAAGATAAGGAAACCTCCAGATATTTCCAAGACCTACAGAAGCTCCTGCTGCTGACAGTACATATCCTAATTTGCCAGAAAATGTACTCCTTTTTTTATGATTATCCATAACAAAATCTCCTCTTTTATTCTAAAATTAAATACACCTGTTTGATTTTATCATGATAATCCTTTAAAGTCACTAGTAAAATCAAGTATAACCTTAAAAATATAAAATAAGTTTTGTCTTATAATTCATCCATACATTCCGTGTATTCTTTTAAAACCTGTTCCAGTAATAATTTCTTAGTATAAAATTAAAAAGTCCGGAAAGACTAAGACGGGGTGAGCGATGGGATCTTGGTTAGAGACCTTAAGAATGTCTTAGTCTTTTAGACTTTTATAAAAAATAGAGTGTATATAATGTGCTATCAGACAGATTATTCGCTGCTACCTGACAGCACAGATGGTCTTTAATAAACAGAATCATCTCCATAATACGAAACAACCAGATAGTCTCCTTCCTGGAGATTATTCCTGTCTTTTAAACTTAAATGATTTGCTTCTGCCAGCTCATCCATATATTCATATATGGAATCTTCTGTTCGTCTGTATCTTTGTGCAATGCTCCAGAGTGAATCCCCTTTTTCAAGCTGGACACTTTTATAATATCTCTCTCCGGAAGGTTCTTCAGCTTTGCTATCGTGCGCACTGGAGAAAAAGCTTCCAAATCCAAAACTCAGTGACATAACCATCACCAGAGCCGCAATCCCTGTCACAAACCGTCTGATAGAATTCGTCTTACGGTGCTTTGCATAATGACAGTGCTTCTGTCCTTTTGCTCCTGCATGATATCGATCTGCATACATATCTTTTCTTTTCTCTGATCTCATGATAAATTCCTCCCTTTTCTTCTGTAATCTTTTCAGTTCTCCTATATACCAGAAAGCATGTTCCCGAACAACTGTTCTGCTACCAATATACAGCAAGAACATACGTTTGTCAATATGCAAATCGAACGTATTTTCTAAACATTTGTTTGCTATTTTTTCTTCTGTATGATATGATAATTTTAATAGTTCAGATAATACTTCAAATTGATATAGATACAGATTTAGGAGGTCTTTTATGAGTAAAGGTAATATTAGCAAGAAACAGGAAGAGATACTTGAATATATTAAGTCCCAGATCCTGCAACGTGGTTTTCCACCGGCTGTACGTGAGATCTGTGATGCTGTGAATCTGAAGTCAACTTCTTCTGTACACTCTCATCTCGAGACTCTTGAGAAGAACGGATACATACGACGTGACCCAACCAAACCACGTGCAATCGAGATTCTGGATGATTCATTTAATCTCACAAGACGTGAGATGGTTCAGATTCCGATCGTAGGCCATGTAGCTGCAGGAGAACCGGTTCTTGCACAGGAGAATATTGAAGATTACTATCCTGTTCCTACTGAATATATTTCATCAAATAAAGAACTCTTTATGCTGAAAGTTCAGGGTGAAAGTATGATAAATGCCGGTATACTGGATGGAGATTATGTCATTGTGGAAAAGCAGGCAACTGCAGAGAACGGTGACATGGTTGTTGCTCTGATTGATGACGGTGCAACGGTAAAGACGTTTTACCGAGAAGAAGGTGTGATCCGTCTTCAGCCGGAGAATGATGCAATGGAACCATTTATCCTTGAAGATGTTACGATTTTAGGGAAAGTTGCTGCTGTTATGCGCTTCTTCCGTTAATTTAAAAAAACAGGTGAGTACACTTGCAGAAGCATCTCAGATAGAAGTGCTTTTTGCAAGTACTCACCTGTTTTTTATATATGTTCTTCTCCATATCCCTTTTTTTCTTACTATCATAAATATTTTTTTAATGCATCAAAAAATCCGGATAAGATGTACAGGTATTCTCAACCTGTCATCTTATCCGGATTTTGTTCCATTGAACAACTCACCCTTCGATGCTCGTATCTATATATGACATATCCAGATGATTCAGTCAGTACTGTTTTCTACTATTTTTTTGCAAGTTCGTACATCGCTGCTGCCGTAATCTGCAGTGCACGGAGAAGCTTTTCTACTTCCACATGTTCATCTGGCTGATGGATCACGTCTGCTTCACCTGGAAATACCGGTCCGAATGCAACCATGTTCTGGAATTTCTTTGCGTAAGTTCCACCACCGATTGCAAGTGGTTCCAAGTGCTCGCCAGTCTCTTCTTCATATACATGAACGAGCTTTGTCACCAGTTCAGAGTCTTTTGGTACATAGAGAATTTTGTGGTTATTTTTCCGGAGCACATCGAATGTGTAACTGTTGATATGATTGATCAGTGTATCATCAACAACTTTCGGATCTGCATTTTTTGGATAACGGACATCTAATGTAAAATAGGTCTCTTCTCCATCATAATAAACAATACCAAGGTTTACGGTTGTCTCACCAGTTTCTTCATCCACATAATGTACTCCCAGTGATTCTCCATTTGTCTCCGTTCCGATCTCTTTCAGAAGAAATTCCATCAGTTGCTGGAATTCTCCACCAAATTCATTCTCTTTCACTGCATTCAAAAGAAGAATTGCTGCATTTACACCAAGATGCGGGGTACTTCCATGTGCACTTCTTCCCACCGCTTCAACGATTGTTTTTCCGTTTTCATGCGTCACAGTGATTCCTTCTGTCTCTGCTACTTTAATGTCTCCTTTTACGATCAGTTTACAAGTTGGAATCACGACATTGTCAGCAATTCCACCACCAAAATATTCCACTTCGATATGACCTTTGTCATAAACCTTAGAACCGCCTTTGATTCCGGTCGTTCCTTTTTCACAGAAAATAACCGGAAAATCTGCATCCGGAGTAAATCCGATCGTCGGCATCTCATATCCGTTCTCTACGTAATATGCCGCGCATGAAGAGCCACATTCCTCATCAGATCCAAAAATAACACGGATTCTACGGTCAATTGGAAGATTCAGGTCACGGATCGCCTTCAATGCGTAAATTGATCCAATGATCGGTCCCTTATCATCCAGACATCCTCTTCCCCAAAGAATTCCATCGTGGATCTCGGCACTATAAGCAGGATAAGTCCAACCGGTATCGCCAGCCGGTACAACGTCTACATGACCAAGAACGCCTACCATCTCTTTTCCTTCTCCATATTCTACCCAGCCTATACGATTGTCTGCCTGCCCAACCTTGAAGCCAAGCTTGCGGCCAAGTTCAAGGGCATCTTCCAGAGCAGCCTTCGGTCCCGGACCATATGGCGCGTCTGGCTGTGCCTCACCACGCACGCTTTCAATTCTCATGTTCTGTTGGATTCCAGCAAGAATTTCATCCTTCATCTCCATAATCCTGCTGTTTAATGCTTCATAACTCATTATTACATTCCCCACTTTCTTGTGTATTCCATCTGTATCTTATTATACACGATACATCTTTAGAAACCAAATAATAATTTAACAAATCTGCTCCGAATCCAGCACGATCGTAAATGGACCGTCATTTAAAAGAGATACCTTCATATCCGCGCCAAAGTTTCCTCTTTCCACAACCGGGATCACTTTCTTACATTCTTCAATAATATATTCATACAGTTCATTTGCCATATCCGGTGCACCTGCCTCAATAAAACTTGGGCGGAATCCTTTTTTACAGTTTGCATATAAGGTAAACTGGGAAATCAGAAGAAGTTCTCCATCCACATCCTTTAGGGCAAGATTGGTCTTTCCGTTCTCATCTTCAAAAATGCGAAGTCCTGTCAACTTCTTTACCATTTTGTCTGCAATCACTCTGGTATCATCCTGTGCCACTCCGATCAGCACCATAAATCCTTTTCCAATCTTTCCGATCACTTCTCCTTCTACCGCAACCTCGGCATGTGTTACTCTCTGAATTACAAATTTCATGTTTTCTTGTCTCCTCTTTCTTCTCTTTATTTGACACTATAATGCCTGTGTTCCGAAATTATCAGAACATAAGTATTTTGCTACAGGTCTAAAAAACGGGGGATTTTTATTTCCCCCGTCTTATAACATTATAATCGCTGTTCTTACTCTTCCAAGCTTGCCTCTAATTCAAGAAAATCTTTGATAGCTTTCACACATCCGTCAACACCAAACTTGGAACTGTTTATACAAATATCATAACTTTCGGCATCGCCCCATTTTTTGTTGGTATAATAATTGTAATAGCTTGCCCTGCGTTTATCTGTCTTATGTATTAGATCTTTTGCTTTGTTATCTGTCAGTTCATTCAGCTTTGCTACATTTTTAATCCTGTCTTCCAGATCTGCATGAATGAATACACTTAGTACATCATCCCGCTCTTCCAGTGCATAATCCGCACATCTTCCTACCAGTACACACGGTCCTTCCTCCGCAATCTTTTTGATCGCATCAAACTGCGCAAGGAAAATCTTGTGATTTAGTGGCATTTCATTGACAGAACCGGATGCAAATCCCATAGAATATGTATCCATTACCAATGAATAGAGAAAACTGTTCGTCGGTTTTTCATCATGTGTCTCAAAAAGCTCTTTGCATATCTTACTGTCCTTTGCTGCCCGTGACAACAATTCTTTATCATAAAACTCAATTTCCAGTTCATCTGCCAGACGTTTTCCAATCTCGCGTCCTCCGCTTCCAAACTGACGACCTATTGTTATAATTGTATGTGTTTTACTCATAAACGTCACGCTCCTTTGCAGGTCATTATTCCATGATTATCCTATACATATTATATAACAATTCATAATAAATGTATAGATTTTCATGACATTTTGCGTAGTTTTTTCAATAAATTTTCAAAATATTCCGGAAGTGGGGCATCAAATTCCATATATTTTCCGGTTCTCGGATGGATAATTCCAAGAATTTTCGCATGAAGTGTCTGCCCCTGTAGTGTCCACGGACATTTTGCCGGACCATATACACAGTCTCCAAGCAACGGATGATGGATACTTGCCATATGCACACGGATCTGATGTGTGCGACCGGTTTCAAGCTCACAGGCAATATAAGTATATTCGCCAAAACGCTCCAGGACCCGGTAGTGTGTCACTGCATTTCTGCCATTTTTCTCATTGATACTCATTTTCTTCCGGTCAATCGGATGGCGTCCGATCGGCGCATTCACAGTACCGGAATCCTCTTTGATATTACCGTGTACAATCGCATGATAAATCCGCTTAATGCTGTGCTCTTTTAACTGTTCTGCAAGGATCTGGTGTGCGGTATCATTTTTACATACCAGAAGAGAACCGGTAGTATCCATATCGATCCGGTGTACGATTCCCGGACGCATTACACCGTTGATTCCTGAAAGCCGGTCTTTGCAATGATACATGATCGCATTGACCAGGGTTCCGGTATAATGACCTGCTGCCGGGTGCACTACCATACCTTTCGGCTTATTAACCACCAGGATATCATCATCCTCATAGAGAATATCCAATGGTATATTTTCCGGCAGGATATCCGGTTCCGTCAAATCCGGTATCGTAATCTGAATTTGATCTCCTTTTGCAACCTTATAGTTAGATTTGATTACTGTGGAATTTACCTTTACATTTTTTTCTTTTATCAGTTTTTGAATATAAGAACGGGAAAGCTCCGGCACTTTCTCTGTGAGAAATTTGTCGATTCTCTCCCTTGCATTTTCTTCACTCTGAAATTCTTTAATCTGCATGTTTCTGCTCCTGTCTGCGCGAATAAATAGAAAAATCTTCGTCCTTATAATAAAAAAAGATCAGCAGAACCAGAACGATAAACGTCACAGTCACATAAATATCCGCCACATTGAAAATCGGAAAATCAATCAGTGAAAAATAAAAAAAGTCAACCACATATCCTCTGGTCAGACGGTCAATAAAATTCCCGATTGCTCCGGCTGTCAGAACGATCATACAGATTCTGAGTGGCAGATATCTTTTTTCTACCGGAGTTCTGCCATAAAACCAGCTCACAATAACAAGGATCACAACGGTCATGATGACAAAGAACCATCGCTGGTTCTGAAAAATCCCAAATGCAGCTCCTCTGTTTTCAAGATAATGCAATTCAAAAACATTATTCCACAACACAAATGCAGACTGATCCTTCAAATGTGCAATTGCCAGAAGCTTTGTATACTGATCCAGAAGCACCAGGATTACGACTCCAAGTGCTGCAAAAATATATTGTTTTAACCCTGGTCTGTTCTTCATATGCTCTCCTTTACTGCTAATGCCATTAGATATACTTTCGGATTGTAACATAATAACGTCCTTTTTTTGTCTCGGAAAGAACTCCTTCGTACTGAAAACGTCCCAACTGTCTTACGGAAATGATATCATTGTCCTTTACATGATATCCATTACTGGTAATCAGCTTTCCGTTTACATATACACGCCCAGCCTCAATCAATGCAGTAAGTTTACTTCTGGACGAAGAAAAAGCCAGGGAAAGAAGGGAATCCAGGCGTACTGATGCAACAGTCCCCTTAATCTCTTCGTACTTAGGCTCCCATTTAAAATCTGCATTTTCTACTTCTACGGCACGAACGGTTGTATGACGTACCCTGGTCAGTTCTTTTACAAGAAACTCCGTCAGTTCCTGATGTACAAAAACATAAGCTTCCTTATCGTGAATCAGAATATCTCCCGTCTTTGCCCGTGTGATCCCAAGGTTCAGAAGTGCACCCAGATAATCTCTGTGTGATAATTCCTCAGCAAATTTCGGCTGCAGCGGACTGATCTTCAGAATGCGGATCGGATATGTACTGCGGATACTTTCCTCATCCATATACATATAAAAAGCATCAGGTAGAAATGCTGCCATCTGACGCTCTGACGGATCATACCCGCCAAAGGTCCTGTATGGAACAGGGAAAGAATCCTTCGGCGTAGTATGTAATATATTCAGTTCATTCAGGTTCAGGAAATCGGAATACATAATGATTCCTCTCTGATAAGCATTGTTAGACAGCTCAATCAGACGTTTACGAAGTAAAGTCTCTTCTTTTTCCATACCCTGTCTTCTTTCTTCTAGTAACGGTTCTGGATCGGCACATCGAACGAAGTATTCAGAAGATCCTGCATATCGCCGGAAATATCAACATTTGCCGGTGTTACCAGAAAAATATAACTTGAAATCTTCTGAAGATTACCATCAATTGCAAAAGCAGATCCTGATGTGAAATCAATAATTCTCTGCGCGATCTCAAGATCCATACCTTCCAGATTCAAAATAACAGTTCTTCCCGCGAGAAGAGTCTCTGTAATCTCGCGTGTATCATCCATTGCGTTTGGTTTGATTACACAAACTTCCATTGCAGGAGCATTTCTGCGTGTAGAAGGCTGGCGCATCGGGGTGACTTTATTTGAACGACCTGATTTTTTAAGCTGATAATCTTCCTCTTCTTCTTCGTAAGCAGCCGGTTTATCTTTCTTTCCAAAAATATTCTTTTTTGGCTTTTCTTCTTCATATGGCTCATCTTCAAAATCGTCATCGTCATCGTAGAAATCATCATCATACTCATCATCGTCGCCGTTTAATTTCATAACGTCTAAAAACTTATCTAATACTCCCATTTTTCTTATACACTCCTATCTGTGGTATCTAAATCTGATGAGCATAATTTCGCTCGCCAAAAATTGCTGTCCCTATCCGAACCATGGTGGCTCCCTCTTCTATAGCAACTTCAAAATCATTGGTCATCCCCATTGAAAGAATACTCATGTTAACATTATCAACTTTTTCCTTTGCAATGTCAACAGATAATTTTCGTAAGTTTGCAAAATGTATACGATTTTCTTCCGGGTTTTCTACAAACGGAGCAATTGTCATCAATCCTTGTACTTTTATGTGTTGAAATCTGACAATTTCATGAATAAAATCCATAACTTCCTCTGGCATCAGACCGAATTTTGTATCTTCTTTTGCCATGTTTACTTCGAGAAGCACATTTACAACAATACCTTTTTTCGCTGCTTCTTTATCAATTGTTTCCGCAAGACGAATAGAATCAACAGAATGGATCAGCTCTGCCTTATCGATGATATATTTTACTTTGTTGCGCTGCAGATGACCAATCATCTGCCAGTGAATATCCTTCGGCATTATGTCATATTTTTCATCCAGTTCCTGCACTTTATTTTCACCAAAATAACGGCAACCGTAAGCATACGCTTCTTCCAGCATTTCTACCGGTTTGGTCTTGCTGACAGCAATCAGTGTTACATCCTCCCGTTTTCTGCCGGAGCGTTCGCATGCAGCGCATACACGTGCTT
Source organism: Bariatricus sp. TF06-38A (assembly GCF_027690675.1). Lineage (NCBI taxonomy): Bacteria > Bacillati > Bacillota > Clostridia > Lachnospirales > Lachnospiraceae > Bariatricus > Bariatricus sp. TF06-38A. The sequence continues at coordinate 26,761 of NZ_JAQFCE010000026.1, read as the reverse complement.
CCACATCTTTTAAGTTTTCTGTGATCATTTCTTTCACTCCATTTCTTATTGACTTACTATCTGATTATCCCGAACAGAATCTCCGTTCAGGGCAATATGATCATAATTGGATAGACTGTAGCTGTTTCCTTCTGCAATAATATAGTATTCATCACTCTCACTCAGGATCTGAACCTGCTTGAATACAGCATAGCCTTTATTGACATTATAAACTCCTTTGATGCTTTCGGTTTTCAAAAGATCCATCGTATCGGAAGATTCCGGCAACAAAAGAGTATCTCCTTTTTTCAGATTCTCTGTATCCAGATATGCAATACCCGATTCCGTATCCTCGTTAATGATCGTCACCGGAATAAATTCCGTTGTCGTCTTTCCTTTTTTGGTCGTCTGCCTGTAGACACCTTCGTTCTGAGAAGCCCCGCCGCTCGTAATATAATCTATCGGAACAGCATAACAGTCTTTCTCCGTTACCGAGGTTTTCGGAATCTTAAGCCCGGACTCGTCTTCCAGGATCAGTTCAATATTCACGAACCGTTCATCTGCATACCGGATCATGGAATCCTTAAAAGTAATATTGGCATAAATATCATTTTTCTTTTCCGTAAGTCGCATAGTTCCCCACAGGTCCTTATTATCCTTCAGGAATCTGACCTCAACAGAAAGGGAATCTTCCCCGTTCATTTTTTTCTGGAAGGTTTGTGCCAGATCAGAGGTCAGGCGTACCGTTACCGTCCACTCTTCATCTGTGACCAGGCGATATACCGGCTGCCCTGCATCAATCTTCTGATTGCCTGAAAGCTCTGTGACACTGTAATTTGCCTTATCAAACATCTCATCCGTGATATTATCTGTCGTCAGATTTTCATAGCCATCTACCGAAAGCTCCACGATTCCGTCATCCGGGCTTTGAAATGCATCTACATTTCCGGACTGCAGAATAGAATTCAGCTGTGCAACCCTGCTCTGTGTCGTATTGTTCTGTAAGATCGCTGTTACTTCACTTTTCAGATTTGATGCCGTCTTAAACTCCTCCGGTGAATAGGATTCATTAAATCCCTGTGCCTTCAGCAGAATACTGTTCCATTCATCTGCATTCAAGGAAACTTCTTCATTGCTGTCCTGATCCGTCTGTGTCTCGAGCTTGGAAGACGTAATGGTGTAAATATTGGTTCCAAGTGCAACCTTCTGTGCATCGTCTACAAAATAATTGACATATCCGCTTTTTTCAGCATTTACCACCGTTTCTTTTCTGAGAACCATTCCGGTAAGATTCCTGTCTTTTAAAATGCTTCCTTCCCGTACCTCATATACACTCACTCTATCTTTTGTAAAATAGATCAGAACGGTAAAAACAAGATACAAAAAAATAATTCCAAACAGAATCGTACCAATATTTAAATGTCCTTTTCGTTTATATTTCTGGAGGCTGACGACCTCCGTATTCTTCTTTTTCCCAGCCAAAAATCAAGCCTCCAAATCTATTCGGATTTTAACAGGCACAGTGCCGCACCATTCAGATAATCACAGCACCTGCCCTGATACCTGCCTTCCTCTTCCATCTTCTGCAACAGTTCGTCCCTCAGCCTCCACCAGCTGCATCCCCAGTTACAGAACACCGCATCTTTCTCAGGAATTCTTGAAAACATTCGTTCTACTGCCACGGTTTCCGGAATCTGTTCAAGAAACGTAATCACTCTTTCAAAATATTCTTCCTTTGAACATACCGTTATTTTACCATTTTCATACCAATCGCACAACCGTGTATTTCTGGCAATATAAAGCGAATGCAGTTTCACAATATCCACACCAAGCGCAGTAAGGATTCTTGCAGTCTCTTTTGCATCCGCTGCCGTATCTCCCGGAAGATTAAGAATCACATGGGTACAGATTGAAATACCAGTATATCTTTTAATCCGCAGTACTGCATCGATAAATTCTGCAAGACCATGTCCCCTGTCGATCATCTGCAGTGTATGATAATTTGCTGTCTGTAATCCAAGTTCTACATTCATCTGAATTCCGGTCATCGCGCGGATATCTCTCATAATATCAAGATACTCAGCCGAAACACAATCCGGTCTTGTGGAAACAGATATCTCCACGACACCCGGAATCCTGGTAGCCTCCATCAGATAACTGCGAAATCTGTCCGGAGGAAGAAAGGTATTGGTATAATTCTGAAAATATGCAATATATTTGTTGGCATGGTATTTTCTTGTAATCATCTGTCTGGTCCGTGTCAACTGTTCTGTGACAGAAACTGTAGCCGCCATTGCCTCAAATCCGGTTCCTGCACCGGCACAGAATGCACATCCATCTCCGTCAAGACGGTTCGGACATGTGACCGGAAGGTTCACCGGAAGCTTGTATACTTTTTCACCATATTTGTTTTTCAGGTAATCCGAATATTTATAATATAACATATTTTTCCTCTCATTTATGAATAATCACAAAGTTTTAACACATACTAACCGTATAGAATCGTATAAGGAGGATATTTACATGAAATGGTTTGATAATACAGCACTCACCGTCGTGATCATCGGTGCTGTGAACTGGCTTCTGATCGGTATATTCCGTCTGGATCTTATTGCCTGGCTTTTTGGAAACATGTCATGGCTCTCACGTATCGTCTACACGATCGTCGGACTGTGTGGACTCTACCTGATCAGTCTTTTTGGTAGAATCGGATCCATGTCCGAATCTTAATACGCCCAGGTAATGTACCTGATACCATCTCGGTGTATTTTCTACATGCTTGAAAAAAAGAAAGGGGCTCCCAGACAAGAGATGCCCCTTTTTGTGTATACGATAAGATTCACACACCACATTTACTGCTGACCAGACGGGATTGCCTCGATCAATGATGTCATATCCTCATACAGAACCGGTTTTTCTGAGGCTCCCATAACAATCGATATGTATGGATTGTCACTGGAATCTTTTTCCATCAGAATCAGACAATATCCTGCTTCATCCGTTGTCCCGGTCTTCCCACCTACGATCGTAACATTCTCCGGCACATCCACCTCTCCCTGCGCATAGAGATTGGTCGGTGTAAACAACGCCTCCTGACTGTTACCGTCCACATCTGTATAATATGCGGTATATGCTTCACTCTGTATGATATTTACAAAATCTTCATGCTTTATGCACTCATTAAATATCAGATAAAGGTCATACGCTGTTGTATAATGATTGTCATCATGCAGTCCGTGCGGATTCATAAAATGAGTCCCGTTCGCCATCAATTCCTGGGCTCTGCGGTTCATCATATTAACAAACGCTTCTTCTGATCCACCTACATATTCCGCGATTGCAGTTGCTGCATCATTTCCAGAATACAAAAGAAGAGCTCCCAAAAGATCCCTGAGTGTCCAGACTTCTCCTTTCGCAAGGCCGCACACCTGTGCATCTGCCGGAAAACTGGATGCATCTGCGTTTCCACTGATCGTCACCTGGTCATCCAAATTTGCATTCTCAATAGCGAGAAGTGCCGTCATGATCTTGGTTGTACTGGCAGGATACAGTCGTTCATGCGCTTTGTAAGAATATAATACACGTTCTCCTGTAAGATCAAATAATGCAGCACTGTGCAATTCAGTATCTTCTGTATAGCCTTCTAACGCCACATCATTTTGTGCTACACACAGCTCCTCTGCATAAAGCTTTCCCTGGTATAAATCCTGATTATAATTTTTAAGTTCATATGCTGTCACAGGTGTTGCTCCTTTTCCTCCGATGCAACCACCTGTAAACAGACTTATCGATGCCACACATACCAGTGCGGCACTTTTTGCTCTACTTATACATCTCACGCCAATCCAAGTCTCCTCTGTCTAATGCAAGTATAATGATTTCTGCCGTTGCAAGATTGGTAGCCATCGGGATGTTGTGCATGTCACAAAGACGAATGACATCATTTACATCCGGTTCATGTGGCTTTGGATTCTGTGGATCCCGAAGAAAGATCAGAGCATCAATTCCATTCTGTGCAATCTGCGCACCGAGCTGTTGTTTGCCGCCCAGCGGTCCCGCAAGATATTTGTGAATAGAAAGATTAGTAACTTCTTCGATCAGCCGGCCGGTTGTACCGGTCGCATACAACTCATGCTTGCTCAAAATCCCACGATATGCAATACAGAAATTCTGCATCAGTGTTTTCTTAGAGTCATGCGCAATAAGTCCGATATTCATTTTCTCAGCTCCTTTTACTGATATTTTTTAGGCTGAAGCCCTATATTTAATACAATGCCAATTCCCATATATAAGCTGATAAGCGAAGTCAGTCCGTAACTAACAAACGGAAGGGGAATTCCTGTATTTGGTAAGATCCCTGTTGCCACGCCGATATTGATAAACGACTGAAATCCTATCTGCGCGGCTACACCGCAGCAAATAATCCGCCCCGCCAGATCTTGTGCCCTGAGTCCTATCAATATGCATTGTACTACAATCAATAATAACAGACCAATCACGATACAGCAACCCACAAAACCTAATTCTTCACCTACAATTGCAAAAATAAAGTCTGTCTGTGGCTCAGAAATAAAATTTCCGTTCTTCACGGATGTGGTTGTATTATTATTCAGTCCTTTACCGGTAAGCTGTCCGGAACCAATCGCCATAATTGCATTATTCTGCTGGTAAGCTTCATCACTTGCATATTTCTGCGGTTCCAGCCATGCCAGAATACGCTTTTGCTGATAATCGTGCAGAAATGGCTGATTTGGCTGTACAACAATACTGATAAAAATAATCGTAACCGGAACCAGAATCGCAATCAGGGTTCCGATAAATCGATAACTCAGTCCCGCCAGATACATCATAGCACAAAAAACAAGCGCTATGGATAAGGTTGTTGAAAGGTCTGGCTGAAGAACGATCAGGATCAGTGTTGGTGCAATCAGTCCTACTGCTTTCAGGATGGTTGCAGCACTGTTCAGATCATCCTCATGATTCATCAGAAATTTTGCAAAGAATACGACAACCAGTATTTTGCTGAGCTCTGATGGCTGAAAATTCGTCACTCCGATATCGATCCACCGCTGTGCACCATTTACATTGGTTCCAAACAGCTTTACACATACCAGTGCAATGATATTGATCCCGTATAAAATCCAGTAAAAGTTCAGAAGCCATACATAGTCTATCATCGAAAGAATGATCATCAGGATCACTCCGGCGACAAGTCCTATGATCTGTCTTCCCTGTACTGCCTGCTTTGCACTTCCGATTACCATAACTCCAATAATCGATATAGCAATAACAGAAATGACCAGACCGAATTTCACATCTTTTAAATGATAAGGTTTTGTCTTTTTTGGTAATCTCACGATTTTTCTCCTGTCAAGTTGATTCTAATCTGTGAACGTGTTATTTCCACTTTAAAATTATCTTCGGTTATCTTCATGTATTTTCCGATTGTGTGGTATAATTCTCCGCACAAAAGTTCATAAGTATCTGGCTGACACTGCACCCGGTCCGAAACAAGAAGGCTTTTCAAACGTTCTTTTGCAATGCGGACAGATGAATGGTGCATACCTCTTTCAAATACATGCATGATACATCCTCCTAATTTCTTTTAAACATATGGGAAAGTTTGTAAAACAAACTTTCCTGTTTATCCAGATCGAGAAATGGCACTTCTTCACCGGTTATACGCCGGCAGATATTGGTATATGCTTTTCCTGCCAGCGAATCCATATCTACAACCGCCTCTCCCTGGTTCGTTCCGATCACGACCTGTTCATCATCCGGAATTGCTCCGATCAGATCGATAGGAAGAATCTCTGTCACATCTTCTACTGACATCATCTCTCCTCTTTTCACCATATCCATCCTGATACGGTTAATAATAAGATTCAGTTTTTTCATGTGATTCTGCTCCAGCAGCCCAATGATGCGGTCAGCATCACGAATGGAGGATACTTCTGGCGTTGTCACAACAAATGCTCTGTCAGCTCCGGCAATCGCATTCTGGAATCCCTGCTCAATCCCTGCCGGACAATCCAGTAAAACGTAATCAAATTCATCTCGAAGCTCATTTGTAAGCTTGATCATCTGCTCCGGTGTGATCGCTGACTTATCCTTTGTCTGTGCCGATGGCAGCAGATACAGATTTTCATGACGCTTATCACTGATCATCGCCTGCTTCAAACGGCAGCCACCTTCGATCACGTCGACCAGATTATATACGATCCGGTTTTCAAGTCCCATGACAACATCCAGATTCCGAAGACCCAGATCCGTATCGATCACCAGTACCTTTTTCCCGAGCCTTGAAAGTCCGGCACCTATATTTGCTGTCGTTGTTGTTTTTCCGACACCGCCTTTTCCCGATGTCACTACAATAATTTCACCCATTTTTCAGATCCTCCTACCACTCTAAATTCTCCAGTGGATCGATATAAATGCGCTTGCCGTCAAGACGGGCGATACTTGGTCTTACGGTTTCGTCCTGAAGATATGTATGTGTTGATACAATATCTGCAATCTTCATTACATGCGGTCTCATCGACAACGCCGTAATAAACGCATTCCGATCTCCTGTTGCCCCGGCATGTACCGTTCCCCTTACCGCACCCAGCACAACAATATTGCCCTTGGATACTACGGTTGCGCCAAACTCTACATCGCCAAGTATAATAATACTCTGTTCTGTCTCCAGTACCTGCCTTTGTCTGAGCGTACCTTTGTAGAACTGACCTTCTTTTCTGGTTAAACTGTTAAGAGAGTCTTCTACTACTTTTTTGTATAATCTTTCTGTATTTTCATTAGCATCAAAAATACAGACAATATGGATATGAGCGACATCAGTGATCAGACCAATGACCTCTTCTTCCTGTGGTTTTGTAAGAATCCGCCCTTCAAACGTAACCGCCATGGTCGCATCTTTGAAAAAGCGGGCAGATTCGGTAAATTTTTCTCTCAATTCCTTCAGAATCTCTGTATACTCTGCATCAGGATCCATATGAACAATCAGACCGTATTTATTACTTTTAATGATGACTTTCTGTTTCATACCTGTGATCCCCCTCAATCTAGTCTCCATGTGTCGATGATGAACCTGCTGCTGATGCATGCCCTGTGATCAGCTCATCACGGCTTGTCTCTCCATAATAATAGCGCATCAGGTCTCTTCCAATCTCTGACGGATATAAAGATTCATAACCATTTTTGATACGGATCGCAAATGCGACTTCCGGATCGTCACTTGGCGCATAGCCAACAAACAGACCGTGATCCGGATGTGTAGTACTCTGCTGTGCCGTACCGGTTTTACCTGACATTGTAATATTTCCCAGCGAAGAATATGTACTGTTGCTGGTAACAACTGCCCGCATTCCCGACTGAACAGCATCCCATGTATTTCCGGAAACACCCTCTATCTGGTTCAGCACATTCGGTTCGTAAGTTTTTGTTACCTTACCATCCTTATTTTCCACATGATCCAGAAGAGAAAGATTATAAACAGTTCCTCTGTTTGCAATTGCTGTAACATATCTTGCAAGCTGAGTTGTCGTATAGTTATTAGTACCCTGACCGATTGCAGAACGTACAGAGTCCTGATCAGATACCTGAGGTGACGATTCCGGAATTTCGATTCCTGTTGTCTGGTTCAGTCCAAACATAGTCGCATATTTCAGAAGCGTCTCACATCCCTGGTCAGAAGAATATCCCGACTCGCTGCTCTTTGCATTACTGAGCATCTGGTTTGTAAGTCCCAGACGGTATCCAACTTCATAGAAGAACATATTGCAGGAATGCTGGATCGCACTCGTCACATTCAGACTTCCATGCGACCCCGGATAAATCCAGCATCGTGGACTCGGTGAAATTTTCTCATAGAGTCCGCCGCAGCTGATATACGTACTGGTATCAATGACATTTTCTGTCAGTCCGGCAACAGCAACCAGTGGTTTGTAAGTAGATCCCGGTGCCGTCTTCTCCTGCGTCGCATTATTATATAACGGTGCTGACTGATCATTTAAAAGCTTTGTATAATAGCCTGAATCCATGGTATTTGCAAGCCGGTTATTATCATATCCCGGGTAGGATACACAGGCAAGAAGCTGTCCGGTCTTCGTGTCAGTTACTACGACCGATCCGGTAGATGGTTCCAGTCCAAGCTGTCCCGGTGTGATTTCCAGATCTTCAATCTTGGAATACATGAAATCATAGGCGGTCATTGTACCATCCGCAAGCTTATTATAAACATCTGCATCATAATTCAGAATTCCCTGCTCATAAAGCATCATACCAATCTGGCTTCCTGTGATTTCTTCATTGCGTATCATATACTTGTAGATCAGTTTGTCAAATCCGGAATCCTTAGGAAGATTTGCACTGATATACGCCAGAATCCCCTGATATACTTCATTCTGATCCGAATACTCACTGTCACTGTTCATATAATCAGTCAGTTTTGATGTATCGATCCAGTTCTTGGAGATCGCATAATTCAGATAAGTATAGAGACTGATGCTCTCATCATTTTCCCACGCAATATAGGTAGAATCATTGGTATCAATCGAATCTTTCTGAATGATTGCTGCATTCTGGGTAAGTACAGTACTGATAATATAACTGAGATATGCCTGCATATCCTCATCACAGTCTTTATATGCCGGCGCACCTGAATCACTCAGCTGTGCCATCACATCTGCAAGCACTGCCTCCTTTTTGGAAGAAAATGACGCATACACACTTTTCTCAGTCTCCCCGGCATCCGCAGTTTCAAAATGTCCCACATTCAGAATCTCATTGGAAATAAATGCATTGTAAACATCACCAATCGGTATCTTCACATCACTTCCCTCTTCTGCCTGTGTACGGTCATAGGTCAGAGACGTAGTCAGATTGGAAAGGATGATTCCGGCAAGCTTTTCTTCCAGGAGATCATAAGCCGCCTTTTGCAGATTGGCATCAATAGAAAGGTAGACATCATTTCCTGCTTTTGCCTTTTTCCCCTGCTTGGACTCAATGACCTTTCCCACACTGTTAACATAAAGTTTGATTTCACCTTTTTCACCTTGAAGTGTTTTATCCAGTGTCTGCTCCAGCCCTGCTTTTCCAACCACATCCGTAAGAGAATACGAGTCCGACTCCTTTTCATCCAACGCATCATATTCATCTTGTGAAATCACGCCCGTATAACCAAGAATAGACGCAAAATATTTGCTGTCCGGGTAATAACGGATTGAATCCTCTTCAATATTAACTCCCTGAAGAGTATCCAGGTTCTCCATAATAGCAGCTGTTGTACTTTCACTGACATCACTTGCAATCGTTGTAGCCACATACTTCTGATAGCGATTCAGTCCCATGGAATACCGGATTGTTACCAGCTTTAGGATTTCTTCTTTGGACAGCTTCTGTTCGTCCAGCCCATAACCGTAGGTCTCATCTGTACAGAGATAATGCATCAGATCTGCCGCACTGTATGCCTTCTGCTTGTTACTGAGCTTATCAATGGTTGCTTTTCCAAACACATCCGCAAGGAACCGCAGACGCTGCACCTCGCTTGTCATGGAATAAGCATATTCTCCATTATCATTGAGAATAATTTTGAAATCATTGACAATAGAATCTCCATTCGATTCAACAATACTGATCACTTTCTCAATTGTTGCATTGATGATTTTATTTTTCTCTTTAACCGTATCATAGTCACCGTTGTCTTCAATCGTGACGGAATATGCGAGCTTGTTATCTGCCAGAACCACTCCGTTCCGGTCCAGGATACGACCTCTGGTTCCCTGTACCTCTTTTGTTTTCTGGATCTGAAGCTTATAGTCATCCAGATATGCCTGTCCGTTTACGATCTGTAAAACAAACACACGCTGTATCAAAATTGTAGAAAGCACAATAAACACAAGCATCAGCACAAACACTCTAGATTTTACCAAGTCGATAAACCATCTTTTCAGACGATCCAATAAATCAAACAAATCTGCTAGCACTCCTTTTTTCTTCTTCTTCAAGTCTTCGGTTAATATGCAGAATGATCTGATACAGAACAAGTGTAACCAGAATCGTGTAAACCAGTTCCGGCATGATCACATGTCTCAGATAATTCAAAAAATGGAAATCACTTTTTAACATGAATAAAAGGACATAAATCACCATACCATATAGAAACTCACTGCCGGCAATAAGTGCCAACGGGAGTTTGATGTCTTCGTCATAAAATACTCTCTGGAAAAATCCGTTGCCATATCCGATCAGCATATAGATCAGCGCATAAAATCCAAGCAGATTTCCACCTAGTATATCTTTTAAAAGTCCACAGAAAAAGCCGATGATCATCCCTTCTTTTTGTCCCCTCATAAATCCAAAAGAGGACGTCACGATAATCAGGAGATTCGGAATAATCGAGGCAAACGCCAGCTTTTGAAACACCGTTGTCTCCAGAAGAAAACAGACAGTGATCAACACAGCACAGATCAGGATCCTTTTAATCTTTTTCATGTCTATTCGCCTCCGTTATCGCTTCCACTTTCACCTTTTCCATCGATCAGATCCTGCTTTGTTGTTGTAATAACAAGAACTTCCTGTAATTCCTTAAAATCCGTAGCAGGAATGATATATCCGGATCTTGTCAGGTTATTGGAATCTACATTTACCTCTGAAATATATCCAACCAGAAGTCCCTGCAGATATTTGCTGCTGATATTCGATGTTACAACCTGTTCTCCAACCGCCACTTCATTTTCATTATTGGCAAGCTGTTCAAATTTTAAAAGTCCGTCCTGCACCGTCTGCAGATCTCCGCTTACAATACATTTGTCAAAGGTTGTCAGGATCATGGCACTTACATTTTTATCATCGATAATCGAACTTACTGTTGCCCAGTTCGGTCCGACTTCTGTGACGATTCCAACCAGTCCGGTTCCAGATAGGACATTCATATCTTCTCTGATCCCATCATTGCTTCCCTTATCAATCGTAAATTTCGAAAACCAGTTGCTATTCTCGCTGGCGATTACATTCGCAGCAACTTTCGGATAATCCGCTGTATTCTGATCCATCTTATATAGTTCTTTATATCTTTCCAGCGTTGCTGAATTCTGCTGCAACCGGTTATTCTCAGTCGTCATCTCTTCCAGGCGGGATTTCAGTTCTTTGTTTTCTTTTTTTATTTCCTGAAGTGTTGCAAAATTCTCTGAAACATCGCCGATCCACATCCCGACACGGTTGATTCCTTTCTGCATCGGCACGATCGTGTAACCTGCTGCCCAGGAAAGCGGTCCTTTCCCGGACTCTGCAAATCCGGAAAGTCCCATCAATACAATACATATGATAGCAAGGATCAGCAACCAGTATTTATTTGATGTTGAAAATTGATTCTTTCTTTTCATCTATCTTATCCACCTATAATTTTCATCCAACATTGAGTACGAAAGTTTTTTAAGTTCTTTTGAATTGATCATCCGTCGCAGCCCTTCTACTGCACACAGATCCGGCTTAGCAGCCACATGCACCGGATATCCAGTCACAGCTTCTATGTACCGGTCAAGCCCCGGTAGCCTGGAAACACCACCCGTCAGACAGATTCCATTCTTTCTGATTGAACGGGCTACCTCCGGTGGGGTCCGTTCAATCAACTGACCAATCTGCGAAGTGCAGGTTTCCAGAGATTCTTTCATCGCAGCCCGTACCGCACTGCTTGGGATTTCCTGGTATCTTGGTACACCAACAACCAGATTACGTCCGGCAACCACCATGGAAGCTTTTCCATTTCCGCCAAGCACTCCAAAACGTTTTCTGAGAGCCTCAGCTGTCTGTCTTCCGATCAGAAAATCATAATTCCGGCGGACCATATTCTGAACTGCCACATCAAATGTCATACCACCGATCTTAAGCATTTTATTAAGTACCATGCCACCTGAACCTACTACAGATAATTCGGTTGTAGCCGCACCAAAATCAACGATCAGCATCCCTTTTGTCTTCCGGACATCAATTCCCATTCCGATACACTGCGCAACACCGCGTTCTACAATACTCACTTCTTTTGCTTTCGCCGTTGAATGAACAACCAGATCAAAAAACGCCCGTTTTTCAACTTCTGTGACATCCGTAGGTACTGCGATCAGATATTCTGATCCTCTTGTAAAACGGCGCTCTTTCTTCAGCAGATTCTGAAGAAGATACTGCATATCCGTAAATCTGCTGATTACACCTTCTTTCATCGGAAACACCACTTCAATATTTCCCGGTGTTCTCTCGAACATCGCATATGCTTCATCGCCGACAGCCAAGATCTCTTTTCCGTCCACAATAGCAATTACATTCTTCTCTTTCCACGTACTGTCCTGCTTTTTATCATACACCTTGATCTCATAAGTCCCGAGATCAAGACCGTAAATATTTCGCGCCATAATCTAAAGTTCCTTTCCATACTACTTTTCCTTAAGCAGCTTCTGCTCTGCGAGTGATACATAGCAGTTATCACCAATAATGATATGATCCAGAAGTTCAATTCCAAGAAGGCTTCCGCCCTCCCGGATGCGCTGCGTCACAAGAATATCTTCCCTGCTCGGCATCGGATCACCACTTGGATGATTGTGCAACAATATAATATAGACTGCGTTCTTTTGCAATGCCTCTATAAAAAGCTCTCTCGGGGAAATTACGGACATATTTACTGTCCCTCTCGAAATTTCGCTTTCTCCGATCAGTCTGGAACGCGTATTCAGCATCAGCAGTTTCAAATGCTCCTGCCTGTAATAGCGCATATCTTCCATATAATATGCTGCAATTGTATCCGGTCTTGAAAAATCCAGATCTTCTCTGGCTGAAAGCTGGGACATTCTCTTGGAAAGCTCACAAAGGCATAAAATCTGAATAGCCTTTACTCTTCCGATTCCACTGATTTTCAGCAGTTCTTCTTTTGTCCAGCTTTGAAGATGGGCTTTGGCTTGTGGCTGTGTACCTTCTCCGGGATAAAAAAGCTTCCTGGCAAGATCCAGTGCACTCTCTCCCTTTGTTCCAGTCCTTAACAAAACAGCGAGCAATTCAATATCTGTTAAACTGCCCGCCCCAAAGCGTTCACATTTTTCATATGGCCGCTCTTCTGATAACATTTCTCGAATGGTATTTTTTTGATTCATCCTTTTGCAGGATTTGTTGATTCACACCAGACTCTCCACCCTTGTATATGGGATGCTTTATACATCCTATAAGAAACGATAAATGAATATGGAGATAATCACTCCAATAATGCTTGCGATCGTGATCTTAATCGTAAGACCAAACGTAATAACGACAAGTCCGAGGTTCAAAACAATCGGTGTCTCTACCCCGAAAGTCTGTCCATAAGAAAGCCAGCTAAGTGCTGGAACCCCTTCTGCAAGCACACCGATAAAGCCACCCAGAACAATTCCTGCCAAAATCAGCAGAAATAACGCCCAGGCATTCTTACTTCCGGCTCCTCTCATCTGTACTCCTCCTCTTTTGAATCACAAACTGGTATCATTTTAGCATATTTTAAAAAACGTGTATAGACTTTTTAAATATTATTTTTTTCTTAACACAGCTGTTTTCTATAAAAACGGTGCATATTTTTGTCGAATTTTTTCTGCGATTTTAATACCGTCTGCTGCCGCCGACGTAATCCCGCCGGCATATCCTGCGCCCTCTCCGCAAGGATAAAGTCCTCCAATCACGCTTTCCAGCGAATGATTATCTCTTACGATCCGTACCGGCGAAGAGGTTCTGCTCTCCACTCCGGAAAGAATGGAAAGAGGATGCGAAAAACCTCGAATTTTCTTGTTAAAATCTTCCATCCCATCCACCAGCGCGCTACTGATCTTTGCCGGAAAAATTCCCGCCAGGTCTGTCTCTTCATACGCACCCTTCATACATGGCTCATGTCCCTGATACCAGACTTCTGCTTCGGTTTTTCCCTTTTCTTTTCCGGTCACACTCCGGTAAAAATCCCCGTATCTCTGTACCGGAATTTTCCCTTTTCCTGCTTTGTAAGCTGCCTTTTCCAGTTTTCTCTGGAATGCAATTCCGGCAAGCGGATGGTCGCTTTCAAAATCCTCCGGTGTAACCGTCACAACGATTGCGCTGTTGGCATTGTGGCTGTCGCGGGCATGATAGCTCATTCCGTTGACCGCAAGATATCCCTCCTCCGAAGACGCATTAACCACATAGCCTCCCGGACACATACAGAACGAATATACACCTCTTCCATCCGGCAGTTTTGCAGTCAGCTTATAGGCTGCTGCCGGAAGAGATGCCTTTGCATCCCCATACTGGGAATGATTGATCAGCTCCTGCGGGTGTTCTGCACGTACACCAACCGCAAAGGATTTTGCCTCCATCGGAACCTTTTTCTCGAAGAGCATCGCAAAGGTCTCCCGCGCACTGTGTCCCGGTGCCAGAACCAGCGTCTCCGTCTGTATTTCTTCTTTTTCTTTTTTCAGAAGATCTTCATATACGATCCCTCTGATCCGCCTTGTATTTTCCGTAAAAAGGACCTCTGTCATCTGTGTATGGAAATGGATTTCACCACCCCACACAAGGATTTTCTCACGCATATTTCTGATCACAGTCCGTAGAATATCCGTTCCAATGTGTGGTTTATTCACATAAAGAATGTCTTTTGGTGCTCCGTTTTCCACGAAAATCTCCAGCACCTTACGATTGCGCCCCACCGGATCCTTGATCAGTGTATTTAGTTTTCCGTCTGAAAACGTCCCTGCTCCGCCTTCTCCAAACTGCACATTGGAATCCGGTTTCAGCACCCCCGTCTTCCAGAACTCCTCAACATCTTTCTGTCGCTCTTCTACCGGTGCCCCCTGTTCCAGAAGAACCGGCTGATACCCATATTCTGCAAGAAAATACGCACAGAAAAGTCCGGCAGGACCGCATCCGACAACTACCGGACGTGACTTCAATTTTTCGTTGCCTCCTGCCGGAAAAACATATGGCATTGCTTCATGGAGTTGCACATTGCCTGCACGCTTTTTTCGGGTAAGCATCTTCAAAAGCTGTTTTTCATTGTCCGCTTTTACATCCACAGTATAGACATAGAACAGCTCTGGCTTCTTTCTGGCATCCAGAGACTGCTTGATAATCTCATAGCTCTGTACCGCTTCTGTCCTGCACATCAGTGTGTGCACAATCTTTTTCTTCAAATCCTCTTCCGTATGCGTAACCGGAAGCTTCAGCTGACTGATTCTAAGCATTTGCCGCTCCTTTCCCTGCCAGATAACCACTGGTCCATGCCCACTGCAGATTGTAACCTCCGCAGATTCCATCTACATCCAGAATTTCTCCTGCAAAATAAAGTCCTTTTACAAGCTTCGACTCCATCGTGTCCGGATCAATTTCGCTTGTATCTACACCACCCGCACATATCTGCGCCTGTTCAAACGGATTTGTCTTATCAATATAAGTACGGAAATGCTTACAGATCCGGCAAAGTCTTTCCAGATTCTCTTCACTAAGGTCATGCACCGGCATTGTTCCTGAAATTCCAATTCTCTTAAGCAACGCACCGGCAAGCTTTTTGTGGAATAACCCATTAAAATACTGTTCCATCACAAGACCATCCAGCCTTATCTTCCGTTCCTTTAACATCTGCAAAAATTCTACATCTCCAAAATCCGGCATAAAATCCAGTTCTGCAAAAACTTCTTTCTTTTCATACAGACCTCTCGCTGCATAACGGCTGATCTGAAAGACCGGAATCCCGGAAATACCATAATCCGTAAGCTGCAGCTCGCCGATATCAGAAGCCGTTTCTGTCCCATCGATAAAAACCGTTACTTTTCCATGAGTACGAACGCCTGCGACTTGCCGGTACAGCTTTTCCCTGCACCGGAGCTGTACCAGAGCCGGGACAACCGGAACCAGCTTATGTCCCAGCATTTTTGCCAGGTCATATCCACTTCCGTCACTCCCTAGCTTTGCAGCTGCCTTTGATCCGGCCGCAAGGATCACAGCCTCACCGGAAATCATTCCTTTTTTCCCATCTTTTGAAAAACTGATCTGAAAACCATTTTTCTTTGGTATGATCCCAAATACGCGAACTCCGGTATGAATCCGGATCTTTGCCAGTTTCAGCGCAGACTCCAGCGCTTCCCTCACTGCCGAGGCTTGCTCGGACCAGGGATACAGATAGCCATTTTTATCCTTCGGATAAATTCCAAGATTTTTAAAAAAAGATGTTGTCTCAGGCTCAGAAAATTTTCCGATTGATTTCCATGCAAATCCGCTATTATCGCTTCGATAGCAGGATGGATCCTGAAAACGATTGGTAAAGTTACATCTGCCATTACCCGTCGACAGTATTTTTCTGCCAATTATTTCATTCTGTTCCAGAAGCAGTACATCTGCGCCGTTCTGCGCCGCCGTAAGTGCAGCCATACTGCCAGCTGCTCCGCCGCCGATGATGATGACTCTTTTTTTCATTCTATAATTCCTTTACAATTCCTTTTTCATATAACTTCTGAAGAGACATTAAAATACCAAGTTTTGCATGCGCCCAGGTGAGACCTCCCTGAAAATATACTGCATACGGTTCTTTGATCGGTCCATCTGCACTCAGTTCGATGGACGATCCCTGTACAAATGCCCCTGCCGCCATAATCACATCACTGTCATATCCCGGCATTGCCCACGGTTCCGGTGTTACATAACTGTCAACCGGTGCTGCCGCCTGGATTCCCTGACAGAATGCGATTACACCTTCCGCACTTCCAAGTGTTACCGCCTGAATGATATCGTGGCGTTCCTCTTTTCCGTCCGGTACAACTGCATAACCAAGCTTTTCATATACATTCGCCGCAAAAATAGCACCTTTTAATGCACCTGCAACAACAGTCGGTGCAAGGAAAAGTCCCTGATAAAACGACTGCATCACACCAAGTGAAGCACCCACTTCTTTTCCAAGTCCAGGAGAAGTAAGGCGGTAAGCACACTGCTCGATCAGATCCTTTCTTCCAGCCACATAGCCACCGATCGGGGCAAGTCCGCCGCCCGGATTCTTGATGAGGGAACCGACAACCAGATCCGCACCCACATCACTTGGCTCCTTTTCTTCTACGAATTCACCATAGCAGTTATCTACCATACAGATGACTTCCGGTTTGATCTTCTTGACAAATGCAATTGCTTCCCCAATTTGATCCACAGAAAAACTCGGTCTTGTCTGATATCCTTTGGAACGCTGAATCGTGATCAGCTTTGTTTTCTCGCCAATCGCTTTTTCAATCGAATCAAAGTCAAAGCTTCCGTCCGGCAGCAGGTCCACCTGGTTATAGATTACTCCATATTCTGCAAGGGAACCTGTGGATGGGCGGATTCCAATGACCTCTTCCAGTGTGTCATAAGGCTTTCCTGCGATGGAAAGCAGTTCATCACCAGGTCTTAAATTTGCAGAAAGTGTTAAAGCAAGTGCATGGGTTCCACAGGTAATCTGTGGTCTTACCAGCGCATCTTCGGTATGAAAGACATTTGCATACACCTTTTCCAGCGTATCTCTTCCGAAATCATTGTATCCATAGCCAGATGCATAGTTAAAGCATTCTGCATTCACCCTTGCTTCCTGCATGGCATGAATGACCTTCAGCTGGTTCAACTCTGCCATCTTATCGATCTTATCAAAACGTTCTTTCAGTGATTTTTCAATTTTTTCTCCAAAGTCATGAACTTCCGGTGAAATTCCGGTCTGTTCATATAATTTCTGTATTTTCTGACTGATATCCATTAATCTGTAATCTCCTTTTCTTTCAGTATCGCAAGCATTGCCTGCAAAATCTTCTCTTCATCGTATCCGAATTCCTCTTTCTGGATCCAGTTCACATCCCGCTCTCTGCGGAACCAGGTCAACTGACGTTTTGCGAAATGACGGGTATCCCTTTTCAGGATCGTTACCGCTTCTTCAAGTGAATTCTTTCCATCCAGATAATCCAGAATTTCCTTATATCCAAGTCCCTGCATTGAAACCATTTCCCTTGTGCATCCTCTGGTCTTTAAAGCAGTCACCTCATCTACAAGCCCCTGCTCCACCATCAGATCCACACGACGATCAATCCGCTCATACAAACGGCTACGCACATCATTCAGAACAAAATACGCAAACTGATACGGGGAATCCTTCTCCCGTTCTGCTTCATTATGTTCGGAAATCTTTGTTCCTGTCTCATGATAATATTCCAGAGCACGAATCACCCGTTTTACATTATTTGCATGAATTGCATCTGCCGACTTTGGATCCGCTTCCCGTAGCCTGTCATGGAGTGCCTGCGCACCATGCTCCTTTGCATACGTTTCCAGCTTCTTTCGATAGGCAGTGTTTTCTTCTCCCTTTTCAAAATCAATGTCATACAAAAGCGCCTGGATATAAAATCCCGTGCCACCTACAACAATCGGAATACGTCCTCTCTTATAGATCTCTACCATTGCATCTTTTGCCATCTTCTGAAAAACAGCTACATTAAATTCCTCTTCCGGATTAAGCACATCGATCAGATAATGTTTCACACCTTTCATCTCTTCCGGCAAAATCTTTGCGGAACCAATATCCATGTGCCGGTATACCTGCATCGAATCCGCCGAAATGATCTCTCCTCCAATTGCTTTTGCAAGGCCAATCGACGCAGCTGTCTTTCCGACAGCAGTCGGGCCTGTCAATATGATCAGTGGCTTTTTCTTCTCTGTCATCTGTGTCATGTTCTTCTCCTACACAATACGCTTAAATTTCTTTTCCAGTTCCCGCTTTGTCATCGCAATGATCGTTGGTCTGCCATGCGGACAATGATATGGATTATCCAGGGACAACAGTTCATTGATCAGTTCATCCATTTCTGCATAGGACAGCTTCATATTTCCTTTGACAGCCGCCTTGCAGGACATGGACGCAATCTTCTCATCAATCAGCTCTGGTTCCAGACTGGTCGATAACCCATCCGACAGGGAATCCAACATTTCAAGAAGCAGTTCCTTTTTGGCGATTCCAAACAGATTATCCGGAATTGCGCGAACTGCGTACTCGTCACCACCAAATGGCTCAATTTCAAACCCGATTGCCGTAAAGCGGTCTTTAAATGTCTCCAACACATCAATCTCCTGCATAGAAAGGCTCAGGATGATCGGTGGGCTCAAGTATTGTGAAGTATACTCTCTCTTCTTCATTCCTGCAAGGGCCCTTTCATAAAGGACTCTTTCATGTGCGGCATGCTGGTCTATAATATAGAGGCTGTCACGATACTGGATCAGCCAGTAGGTTTCAAAAACCTGTCCGATGATCCGGTATTCCTGTCTTGCCTCTTTCTTTAAAATCTGCTCTTCAAACAAATCTAACTGTTTTACTTTTTTTGCTTTCAAATCCTTCAAAAACAGATTTGACTCTGTTTTTTCTGGATCACGCTCTGTTTTTTCTTTACTTTTATCAGAATACGCTCTGTTTTCTGTTTCTTTATTCTGGATATCTACAGCCGGATTTTCATCTAATGCAGCCATCTTTGACTCTTTGGCACCGATATTCTTCTCTTGCTCTTCTTTTGCTTCTGTAAGATGACTGGCATAAACCCGCTCCCTCATCTTCTGCATAAAATAATCCAGCTTTTCGTCACCGGTTGAGACTGTCTTTTCTGTACTTATCTGTGTCTGAAGTTCTGCTGACGGCATCTCTGACTGCGACCAGGATTCCGCTCGCTCTGCCCCCTCCTGAACGGAACTCTTTCGCATCTTAGGTGAAGTGCCATCTGTTCGATATGGATTTCCCGCATCTCTTATAACAGTTTTCTTTTCCTGTCTTTTTTCAGACATTCCCGGTACTTTGATCTCAGACATTTCCACTTCCGGAATCAACTCCGGCTCATGCAATCCTTTACTGATCGCCTCATAAAGCAGATTGTAAATCCCCTGCTGGTTACTGAACCTAAGTTCCATCTTGGATGGATGCACATTTACATCAATTTTTTCCGGATTGATCTCAATCTGGAATGCAACAAACGGATAACGATGCTGCATCGTAAAATCTTTGTATCCATCTTCAATCGCTTTTGCAAGAATACTGTTCCTTACATAACGCCCGTTGACAAAATAATTTTCAAAATTTCGATTTCCACGGTTAATCACTGGCTTTCCCAGATATCCGGACATCCTTACGCCATCTTTTTCAAATTCCAGTGGGATCAGATTGTTCGCAATTTCCCGTCCGTAAATGTGGTAAATGACATCTTTCATCTTCCCGTTCCCGGAAGTATGCAGCTTTACCTGTCCATTGTTGATAAACCGGAAGGAAATATCCGGATGGGAAAGGGCAAGTCTGGTCAGCAGATCACTGATATGGCTTGCCTCTGTCATCGGCGTCTTCAGGAATTTGCGCCTGGCAGGTGTATTGAAAAACAGCTGACGCACCAGAAAGGTCGTCCCATCCGGCGCTCCGGTCTCCTCCGGCGTTCTTCCTTTTCCGCCTTCTATGATATATTTTGTCCCAAATACGTCTTCTCTTGTCTTCGTGATCAATTCCACTCTTGCAACTGCCGAAATACTCGACAACGCTTCTCCGCGGAACCCAAGAGAAGACAAACGTGTCAGATCCTCTGCACTGCGGATTTTGCTGGTCGAATGGCGCAGAAATGCATTTTCCACGTCCTGTTTCGCGATCCCACAACCATTATCCGTAATTCGTATCAGAGAAATCCCGCCCTCTTCAATCTCCACAGTCACCGCTGTAGATCCTGCGTCAATCGCATTTTCCACCAGCTCTTTCACAACAGAAGCCGGGCGTTCAATCACTTCCCCGGCTGCTATCTTATCAATTGTAATCTGATCCAGCAATTCTATATGCGGCATTCGATTCTTCTTTCCTTTCTCTTATGGACCAGCCTACCATCTGTTCCGCAGCTTATTCTGCAGCTGATACAGTTTGTTCATGGCATCCATTGGCGTCATATGGCTGATATCCAGTTCCTTTAACTCATTTAACACATCATCATCTTTTACGGTATCAAACAGAGAAAACTGTGTCAGATCCACCTCATCCAGCTTCTTCTGCGTTTTTTTCTTCGTCTCACTTCCCTGTACCGCAATATCCTTTACTTTTCCGGTAATATCCGCTGTCACCAGCTCTTCTACGATCTCTTTGGCGCGGTTAATGACCGGATCCGGCACTCCTGCAAGCTTTGCGACCTGGATACCATAACTCTTGTCTGCTCCACCCTTTACGATCTTACGCAGGAATACGATATCATCACCTTTTTCCTTGACCGCAATACAATAGTTGTTGACATTGCTAATCTTGCCTTCCAGCTCGGTAAGCTCATGATAGTGGGTTGCAAATAAGGTCTTTGCCCCAAGAAGCTTGCTGTTGCTGATATACTCGACAACCGCCCAAGCAATACTCAATCCATCAAAGGTACTGGTTCCTCTTCCAATCTCATCCAAGATCAGAAGGCTCTTGCTTGTCGCATTTCGCAGAATATTTGCCACTTCGTTCATCTCCACCATGAAGGTGCTCTGTCCGCTTGCCAGGTCATCTGACGCTCCCACACGGGTAAAAATGCGGTCCACAAGTCCAATATTTGCTGAAGACGCCGGCACAAAGGATCCCAGCTGTGCCATCAGTACGATCAGCGCAGCCTGACGCATATAGGTGGATTTTCCAGCCATGTTTGGTCCGGTAATGATGGAAATGCGCTGTTTTTTATCATCCAGATAAGTATCGTTGGCAATAAACATATCATTCGGGATCATCTTTTCCACCACCGGATGTCGCCCATCACGAATGTCGATCACGCCCTTTTCATTGATCTTTGGCCGTACATAGTTGTTGCGCTCGGCAACCAGTGCAAGAGAAGCTATCACATCCAGCTTTGCAACTGCCTTTGCTGTTCTCTGTATCCTGGTCAACTCTGCTGCGATAGTATTTCTCACCTCACAGTAAAGCTCATATTCCAGTGCACAGAGTTTATCCTCTGCTCCCAGAATCGTATCTTCCAGCTCTTTCAGTTCTGGAATGATATAACGCTCCGCATTGGCAAGGGTCTGCTTTCTTGTATAATAATCCGGAACCAGATCTTTGAACGAATTGGTAACTTCCAGATAATAACCGAATACTTTATTATAACGGATCCGCAGGTTTTTAATCCCGGTCTTTTCCCGTTCCCTGGTCTCCAGATCAGCAAGCCAGTCCTTTCCTTCGGATTTTGCTTTTCGAAGACGATCCACTTCTTCATTATAACCGTCTTTGATGATTCCGCCTTCTTTCATGGCAAGCGGCGGTTCTTCCTGAATCGCCCGTCCGACCAGATCACAAAGTTCTTCCAGCGGATCCAGTTCTTCATAAATTTCTTTTAAAAGGTCACTCTCCATATCCTTTAATATGCATTTTACCGACGGGAGCATGGAAAGGGAACTCTGAAATGCAATCAGGTCTCTTGGATTTGCTGACTGATAGGTGATTTTCCCAACCAGACGCTCCAGATCGTACACCGGATTCAAATATTCCCGGATTTCTTCTCTACAAATAGCATTGTCCTTCAATTCCGCAACTGCATCCAGCCTTTTGACAATGGATTCCTTGTCGATCAATGGCTGTTCTACATATTTCCGAAGGGTTCTCGCCCCCATTGCCGTCTTTGTCTTATCCAGTACCCACAGAAGGGATCCTCTTTTCTGCTTTTCACGCAAAGTCTCAACCAACTCCAGATTACGCCTTGTAGCACTGTCCAGAACCATATAATTACCCGTTGCATAACGTGTCAGACGGCTCATATGAGACAGGGAATTCTTCTGCGTCTCTTCCAGATACTTTAAAAGCGCACCGGACGCGATCATCCCACATTCACAATCCGAAAGTCCAATCCCTTCAAGAGAAGCCACTTTAAAATGTTCCTGCAAAGTTTCCCGGCAGAGTGCATCATCAAAATACCATGCTTCCAGTGAATAAATTGCCATATGCAGACGGTTTTTCAGATCATCCAAATCCAGTCCACTCATGTAAAATGCTTCATTGCAGACAATCTCAGACGGCATAAATTTGTAAAGCTCATCCATCAGTTTTGTCTGGGAATCCAGTTCTGTCACCAGATATTCCCCGGTTGTAACGTCCGCAACCGAAAGTCCGTACCGGTCTGCCATATAGACAATACACATAATGTAATTGTTCTTTGTTTCATCCAGTCCCTGAGTATCCAGGTTGGTTCCAGGTGTTACTACACGGATAACTTCCCGTTTTACAATTCCTTTTGCAGTTTTCGGATCCTCTACCTGCTCACAGATTGCTACCTTATAGCCTTTTGATACCAGACGGTTCAGATAACTGTCAACTGCATGGTACGGGATTCCGCACATCGGTGCCCGTTCTTCCAGTCCGCAATTCTTTCCAGTCAGAGTAATTTCCAGCTCTTTTGACGCTGTGAGAGCATCGTCGAAGAACATTTCATAAAAATCTCCTAAGCGGTAAAAAAGGATACAATCCTTGTATTCCTCTTTTGTCTGCATATATTGCTTCATCATCGGTGTTAGGTTGTTAGTCATGTCAAAATCTCCTTATTTTATAAGGGTTTCAGCGTTTGTGGTATGCTAATTTGACCATCTTTTGACCAAATTTGTAAATCCTGATCAATTGTTGCATTTGAACGGAATGAATAATTATGCATATAACCTGTATATTTATTAAACTCGCTGTTAATAAATACGGAGTCCGGATGTGTATAATGTTTCATCATATCAATATCATTATGTCCGGAAATAAGCATTATAGACGCTGGATCCATATGAGATTCATAACACAATGTAATAAACGTATGGCGGAATAAATGAGGATGAATATTGGAAATATGATATTCCCTATTTTCTGTTAGTGCCTGTTGTTTTTCATGATTATTCATTATGGAAGTTATCCGTCGGCACTCTTTTTCTGCCTGTGTCGGCATAAAACAATTTCCCTCTTGTGTCGTAAAAATCAATTGAGGATAATCATTTAATAACAAATTTTTAATCCCCCACTTTTTTTGTACTTTCTTTTGTCAGCAAGCTGTTTTTCGCGCCAACTATATAACGCATCAACTGCCGCCTTGAATAGAGGGATTTTTCTTATACTTGCGGTTCTTTTTGGAGATGTAATTTGCTTGATGTAATAAGGTCTATCTAGTTTGTTCCCGTTGTCATCGTAATAAACAGGGACAATATTGATTGTTTTATACACATGGAGATAGTTGTTTTGAAAGTCAACATCTTTCCATTCCAATGCACACGCCTCTCCAATCCGCATTCCTGTAAAAAGAAGCAGCATATATAATTCGTAATATCGAGTATCTCTTGCTACATCAAAAAACCTTATGATTTCGTCGTTTGTCATGCGTTTCAAATTCTGTCCTGCTATTTTGACCGGTTTGAAGTTTTTATTCGTTATTTCCGGATAAACAATCCCTCTGCATGGATTGAATAAAAGCATTTTTCCGATTACAGCTCTTTCAAGACAGCTGGATACGACAGAAACAGTAGAACGGATAGTGGATTTTTTATAGCCTTTGTTAGCTAGTTCAATAACCATATTTTGAACATGCGTGATTTGAATATCTGCTAATTTCATATAGCCTATATATTTTATACACCGATTATACGAATCGATATAATTCCGAATTGTTGTTTTTTTTATCCTATTTACGATATAGAGTTCCATCCATTTTTCAAACCACTGATTTAGAGTTATTTTGTGTGTGTCTATATCTAATCCGTATTTTGTTTTTTCTAATAATTTTCCCTTTTCTTTTTAACTTCTTTTAAAGTATGACCATATAGGCATATCGGTTTCTTTCCTCCTCCAAGTGATATGCGTGTTTGATAACGCCCATCTTTTCGTTGGGTAAACCCTTTTCCTAATTCTTTGCCTGTTAGATCTTTTCCCATGACGATCACCTGTCTTTTCTTGACCCATGGACAGGTACTTCATCCGTTTAATAGTATCAAATTTTAATGAGCTTTTCAAGAAGCTCTTTTTGGGTACTATAGGATAAAATACTCAATGCCGCACTTGATAGTCAATCCATTTTTCTAATTTTTTTTTGTGAATTAAAGTTCTTTTTCCTATTCGCACCATCATTTTTTGCTCATAAGCTAAAGAACGCATTGTTTTTTCGGACACTCCTGTTAACTTGCAGGCTTCTTTTACTGATAAAAGAAGTTTTGGATACCTGCTTTTGGTCAGGTGAAGTACGTGTATCCATGCCCAGAAGTCTCTGAACAATTTCAAAATCACGGTCACTCACCAGTGGCTCATGATTTTTCTCAATCCGGATCCAGTCATCTTCCGGTTTCACATAAGTCTGCTTCACTTTATGGTTCGGTGTTGTCCTTTTTCCCTGCACAAGATTTCCGATATAAACCTCGTTTTCCAGTATCCTACGGACTGTAACAGAACTCCAAAGTGCCTGCTCTTTCTGCCGGAAGCCAGTTTCATAATGACTGTCGCTGCTGATTTTATATTCAAATGGTGAAAGAATACCCAGTTCATTTAAACGATTAGCGATCGCATCCTGACTCATTCCCCGTAGCTTCATCTTAAAAATATCCTGTACTACACTGCCTGCAGATGGGTCAATCTCTAATTTATGCTTATCTGTCTTTGTCTTCCTGTATCCAAATGCTACAAACGGAGTCACGCATTCCCCTTTTTCCCTCTTAATCTCAAGATTACTCCTGATCTTAATAGAAATGTCACGGCACGTATGTTACAACCGGCAATCGAGAAGGATTTGAACGTTGGGCAAAACTAAATAATCTAAAAGAGACAGCCCGCACCTTCAACTATCTTTCCGAAAATAATCTGCTGAATTATGAAGATTTCCAGCAGCATATTTCTGACGTTGATGCTTCTGTTAAAGCGGCTGAACAGAGAATAATACAAATTAACAGTGCGCTAAGCACACAGAAAATCATTCAAAAGCACTGCGATTCTTACCGACTCTGCCGTAAAGTGATTGAAGATTGCAAATCTGCCAAAAACCCAAAAGTATACCGCACCAAACATCAGGCAGAATACCAGCTCCACGATTCACTAAAAAAAGAGCTTCAGGATCTCGGTATTACCAAAATCCCAAGCTCTAATAAAATCCAGAAGCAGATTGAAAATCTTGAATCTGAACAGACTTCTACTGTTCGGGAAAAACAGGAATTACAGAAAAAGCTGAAAACTCTGGAAATCATTCAGCAGAATTTCACAGCACTGCTCAATGCTCCGGAGATACAAATTCCTGTATCAGGGAAAGAGCCAACTCTTTAAAAAGAAGAGGTACCTATGTAACGGTGCCTCTTCCCTTTCCATCTAATCTGTTTTATTGCTCTACCCTATCACCCTTAATATGCTGGTGGAAGATGTATTCCATGTGGAAGATTGAGCTGGGTATTTTATCCAGCTCAATCTTCCGCTCCCTGTAAATGAGAATTTGTCCGCTCCTTTATATAAAATAATTCCATTTTTCAGAACTACTAACTATTTTTCTTCAGCCCATAAAATTAAATGATCAGAACACTCTGTTGGTTGCGACACTCTACATGTATTTTTTATAAATCCTTTAATAAAGATATGATCAATAGGTGATGCTGGAGTAGTCAATTTAGTATTAATTGGGGAAATCAATGCTCGTATGATTCTGTATAATTTCTGTGAATTAGTGACTTCTCACGCTGTGGTAAAAACATCTAAAAATACCAAACACGTCTATAAAATTAATTTCGCCACCGCAGTAAACATATGCAGGGCATATCTCAAACACGGCGGTGATGAAAC